>CAOKIL010000024.1 GCA_948468535.1 uncultured Eubacteriales bacterium | reverse complement strand
CAAAGATTTTGAAGAACGGCACAACTGTTACAATTGATGGTTCACGAGGTCAAGTATATTCAGGCGTAGCCAAAATTATATAAGAGGTGAGAAGCTTGTTCAGGACTAAAATTACTGTCAGGTATTGCGAGACTGACAGCATGGGAGTAGTTCATCATTCGCGGTATTTTCCTTGGTTTGAGGTTGGACGTACAGAATTTTTTAAAACTTCCGGCATGTCGTACCGAGAAGTTGAGGAACGCGGAGTATTGCTTCCGCTTCTTGATTGTTATTCAAAATTCATAAAAGGCGCAAAATATCAAGACGATATTTGGATTGAAGTATCGCTCAAAAAACTCGGCGTTGCAAAATGCAAGTTTGAATATAAAGTAATTCGATGCGCGAACGATGTTTTGCTTGCTGAAGGATATACCACACATGGTTTTACCGATTCAGATTTCAGACCTATGAATTTAAAGAAAAAGCATCCTGAAATTTATGATATATTAGAAAAGCTGCTCGAAGATTAGTTTGATAATATAGCTAATTAGGTAATTTCAGAAAATAAGGATAAGAATTACTTGTCCTTATTTTTATATTTATGATAATTTTTATATAAAAATATTGACTTAAACACTATAATAGTGGTATAATATTTGTCATACAAATTTTTTGTAAAATAACAAGATAATTATTATGGAAGTGATTTATTTGAACTTAGGTAAAATTACGCATACACCGGACGGTCTAACGGACGTCTTATGTGACGAGTGCGAATTGAAATATTTTATTGAATCTGCAGCTCGGCAAGTTTTTAAAGAATATGGCTACAGAATGGTTCAAACACCTACGTTTGAATATTTTGACGTATACAATGTTTCAACTCCAACTCAAGCCGAACACATGTTCAAGTTTTTTGATACCAACGGCAGAATGCTTGCTCTGCGTCCGGATGTAACAACTTCTGTTGCGCGTATTGCTGCTACCAAATCATCAGATAACGATTTGCCTATTAGAATTTCATATTGTGGAAGCGCTTTTAAAAATGAAGAAAATTTCAGTCAGGCGCGTCAGCGTGAATTCACTCAGGTCGGTGTTGAACTTATTGGTGACGAAAGCATAAACGCTGATGTTGAGATAATAGAAATAGCCATTGATACATTGTGCAAGTCGGGACTTAATAACTTCCAGATAGATTTAGGACAAGTTGAATTCTTCAAAGGATTGACTGAACAAGCCGGACTTTCAGATAATGAAATTGATGCGGTTCGCACACACATTAATGATAAGGATTTCATTGCTGTTCAGTCTGTACTGGATGAGCTAAGTATTGACGAGTATACCAAAAATATGTTTCTAAATCTGCCAACCATGTTTGGCGGAATAGAAATCGTTGACGAAACATTGAAGGATGAAAAACTCAACACACGTTCAAAAAATGCTCTCGTTAATCTCAAAGACGTATATTCAAAATTAATTGAAAGAGGTCTCGAAAAATACATATCTTTCGATTTGGGAATGGTACAGAACATTGATTATTATACAGGTATAATAATTCGAGGCTTTACATATGGTGTTGCATTTCCTGTATGCAGCGGAGGAAGATACGATAATCTTCTTGTTAAATTCGGACGTGATTTGCCGGCAACAGGTGTCGCTGTTGGAGTAGAAAGAGTTATGTCTGCATTAAGTGACGAAAAAAGCAATAATGCAAAGAATGCAGAAAACAGTGAATATGTTACAGTTGCACTTGCAAAAGGCAGGCTCGCAGAACTTTCGGTCGAGATTTTTGAAAAGACCGGCTATGATGTTTCTGCAATGAAGTCTAAAACACGAAAACTTATATTTACCGATGAAGTAAACAAGCTCAAATTTATACTTGTAAAAGCTTCCGATGTTCCAACATATGTTGAATATGGTGCCGCAGATATCGGTATTGTCGGCAAAGATACTTTGATAGAAAGCGACAAAAACTTATATGAGGTTCTTGACTTAGGCTTCGGCAAATGTAAAATATCTGTCGCAGGTCCCTCTGACATGAAGGGAAAACTTGACGGACAGAATATCATGAGAGTTGCAAGCAAGTATCCGCGAATTGCACGCGAATACTTCCATAAAGTTAAAGGCCAGACTGTTGATATTATTAAGTTAAACGGATCTGTGGAGCTTGGACCTCTTGTTGGTCTGTCAGAAGTTATAGTCGATATAGTGGAAAGCGGAAAAACCCTAAAGGAAAATGGGCTTGAAGTACTTGAGGATATATGCGATCTCAGCGCAAGACTTGTTGTTAATCGCGTAAGTATGAAGCTAAAACGAGACAAAATAATTGATATAATCGAAAAGATGAAAGGGGAAATTTAATATGAGAATTTACCCTGCAATTGATATAATTGAAGGAAAGTGCGTCAGACTGGTAAAAGGTGATTATTCACAAAAAACAACATACGCTGAAAATCCGATTGATGTCGCAAAAAAGTGGGAAAGCTGCGGATGCGATTTTATTCATGTAGTTGATTTAGACGGAGCAAAATCGGGTGACATGCCGAATTTTGAACTTATATCAAACATTGCAAAATCTGTATCTGTTCCTATAGAAGTTGGCGGCGGAATACGCGACATGAATTGTATTGATAAATATTTAAATGCCGGTATAGAAAGAGTTATTCTCGGAACTTCAGCGCTCAAAAATCCAAAACTTGTAGGTGAAGCTGTAGACAAATACGGCGAAAGAATAGCAGTTGGTATAGATGCAAAAGACGGTATGGTTGCTGTCAGCGGCTGGGAAGATGTGAGTAATGTTCAGGCTCTTGACTTTGCATTGCAAATGGAAGATGCCGGGGTCAGATATATAATATATACAGATATTGCCACAGACGGTATGCTTATGGGACCTAATACTTTCGCAATGGAAAAGATGGTTCAGCATGTCAATATAAACGTGATAGCCTCAGGCGGAGTAACGAGTATTAACGATATAGAAAAATTGTCTGAAATCGGAGTTGAAGGAGCAATAATCGGTAAAGCGCTGTATACAGATAATATCGACTTAAAAGAAGCAATTTTGAAAGGACGTAAATAATAATGGAATTTTTAAAAGACTTGAAGTTTGATGAAAAAGGTTTAATTCCTGCTGTCGCCCAGGATTCTGTCAGCGGTGAAGTTCTTATGCTTGCATATATGAACGAAGAAAGCATAAAAGCTACTATAACGACAGGACATGCTACATATTTTAGCCGCAGCCGTAACGAATTATGGGAAAAAGGCGCAACAAGCGGTAATTATCAGGATGTTGTAAGCATTTATGTAGATTGTGACCAAGATGCCATTGTTCTTAAAATCAAGCAAACAGGCAACGCATGTCATACTAATAATCATTCTTGCTTTTTTAGACAGGCAGTGGATGGAAAGCTTGTTGAAATCCCTACCGGAATGTGTGCAAAGCCCGGTATTTTATACGATGTTTATAATGTAATAGTTGATCGTGTAAAGAACCCTAAAGAAGGTTCGTATACAAATTATTTGTTTGAAAAAGGCATTGATAAAATGCTTAAAAAGGTCGGAGAAGAAGCATCAGAGGTTATTATTGCGTCAAAAAACTATGTTAAATCAGAAGTACAATACGAAACAGCCGACTTGCTGTATCATCTCTCGGTTGTACTCGTTGAACAGGGATTAACGTGGGATGATATTTTTGTTGAACTGCAAAAAAGATATAAATAAATATATATATTAATAACAAAAGGAGGAAATGTAAAATGGTTGGAATTGAACATGTTGGTATTTTTTCAAATGATACAGCGTCATTAAAAGACTGGTATATTGAAATGTTCGGCTGGAAGGTAGTATATGATAACGGAAAAGGAACTTTCTTCTTAAAGGCCGACGACGGCGGAATGATTGAGTTCTGTAAAACAGAAATTGACGGTGGAAAACAGGATATGAAAGCAACAGGAATCCGTCATATTGCAATTTCAGTTTCAGATTTTGACGGTATGGTAAAGAAGCTTACAGACGCAGGCGTAAAGGTTCTTACTGAAGCCGCTGTAAATGCAAAAGGAATAGGAACAATGTTCTTTGAGGATCCTGACGGTAATGTTCTGCATTTGATTAACAGACCTTCGCCGCTATAAGTTTCAAGAATATACATAGGGTTTATCGGTTTTCATCAATAACGATTGCCGATAAACCTCTTTGTGCATTTTAAAGAATTATGTTATCGTCTAAATTTATATAATCTAAATTAATATTAGATTATATAAATTTAGATTGATAGATAATATAAGCGTTAAATTAAGTCATGAAATATATATATATTTGGGGAATTCGAAGTGTTGCTTGATAAAATAAATAATGATACCGATTTAAAAAACTTAGACAATAATCAGCTTGATTTACTTGCGGGTGAAATCAGGTCTTTTTTGATACAAAGTGTTTCGCAAACAGGCGGACATCTTGCATCAAATTTGGGTATTGTAGAATTAACGCTGGCACTTCACAAAGTTTTTGATATAAATGATGGTGATTCGATTATTTGGGATGTAGGCCACCAATGTTATACACACAAAATTTTAACAGGAAGAAAAGATAAATTCTCAACTCTGAGAAAAATGAACGGAATAAGCGGATTTCCCAAAACAGAGGAAGATCCGTCTGATACCTTTAATACAGGACACAGTTCTACATCAATATCAGCAGCGGCAGGTATTGCTAAGGGTAAAGAACTAAGAGGAGATAACAGCAAAACAATTGCTGTTATTGGCGATGGAGCTATGACAGGCGGTATGGCTTTTGAAGCGCTCAATCATGCAGGACAAAAGACAAAAAATTTGATTGTTATACTAAACGACAATGATATGTCGATATCAAAAAACGTCGGCGGAATGTCAAAGGCTTTAAAACATATAAGAAACGCAAATAAATACTTAAAACTTAAAGATGAAGTTAAACTTGCGCTTGATAGTATCCCTGTTTTGGGAACACCTACCAAAAAAGGGATATCTCGTGTAAAAAATGATATAAAAAAGATAGTAGTTGAAAATGACAGTTTTTTTGACAGTATAGGATATAAATATCTTGGGCCGATCGACGGACACAACTTTGAGGAATTGTTAACCGTACTTAATCACGCAAAAAAATTCAGCAGACCTGTATTTATACATATAAATACAAAAAAAGGCAAAGGCTACAAACCGGCTGAAAAATATCCGTGGCTTTTCCATGGAATTGGTAAGTTTGATCCAAAAACCGGCATGATACATAAAAAGAGTAAGACCATAAGCTGGTCACAAATTTTCGGCAACTGTCTATCAGAACTTGCAAAAACTAATGATAAAATTACAGCAGTTACCGCTGCAATGCCTGACGGAACAGGACTTTATAAATTTGCAGATATGTATCCTAACCGTTTTTTTGATGTTGGTATAGCAGAACAACATGCTGTTACGTTTTCAGCAGGTCTTGCAAAATCCGGTTATATACCGGTTTTTGCTGTATACTCAACGTTTTTGCAGCGTTCTTATGATCAAATTCTTCATGACGTAGCACTCCAAAATCTTCATGTTATATTTGCAGTAGATCGTTCGGGGCCTGTAGGTGAAGATGGTGAGACTCATCAAGGAGTATATGATATTTCATATTTATCTCATATACCGAATATGACAGTATTATCGCCAACCATAGATAAAGACCTTGAAATTATGCTTAAATATGCAGTGAACAATATTTTAGGTCCTGTTGCGATTAGATATCCACGAGGCACTGTGCTGACATCTGATGATTTTGCTGAGATTAATATTGGCTTATTAAATGATAATAGCTGCTTGAAGTCAAGAATTATAAAGCCAAATGACGGCAAGTGTGATGTGGTTATCATATCTACAGGTGTTATGCTTAAAAACGCTGTTAAAACACACAAGATTTTAAATGCCTGCGGTATAAATTCATGTTTGATTGATGCTGTAGTAATAAAACCTATGGATATTGAAACAATACGCTATGAATGTGATGGTGTTAAAGTTATTGCAACAATAGAAAACAATGTTGACATCGGAGGCTTTGGTCAGCAGCTTGAAGCTGCTCTTGGCCGAAATATAATAAGATTTGCATACAGTGACATGCCTATTGTATCAGGCAGTATAGATGAGCTTGAAGAAAAATATGGATTGAATCCGGAATATATCGCTGAAAAAATAAAATCAATTATTAAAGAGATTATGTAGATTGCAAGGTATAATTTTATGGCTAAACAAAGATTAGATAATTTTTTGGTTGAAAACGGTTATGTAGAAACACGAAGCAAAGCACAGTCATTAATCATGGCAGGCGAAGTATACATTGACAATCAAAAGGCATCAAAAGCCGGAGAGCAAATTAAAGGAACTGAAGAAATCGAAGTCAGAAGCAAAGGTCTTAAATATGTCAGCCGCGGCGGTCTGAAGCTTGAAAAAGCCATGAAACACTTTCCTATTTCACTTGACGGGAAAATTTGCATGGATATAGGCGCATCCACCGGCGGATTCACTGATTGTATGCTCCAAAACGGCGCTCTGCGAGTATATTCAATAGATGTAGGATACGGACAACTGGCATGGAAACTTCGAAATGACAAAAGAGTTGTTAATCTTGAAAGAACAAATTTCAGACATGTAACTCACGAACAAGTCAAAGATAAAATAGATTTCTTTTCGGTTGATGTGTCTTTTATATCACTAAAACTAATCCTTCCGCCTGCGCTTGAACTGCTGAATGAAAACGGAAGTGCAGTATGCCTAATAAAACCGCAGTTTGAAGCAGGTAAAGAAAACGTCGGCAAAAAAGGTGTGGTTCGTGATATAAATATACACAAGGAAGTCGTTTCTAATGTTATAAACTTCACGAAAGAAATCGGATTTAAAGTTCAAGGTCTTGATTTTTCACCTATAAAAGGACCTGAAGGTAATATAGAATACCTTATGTATATTACAAAAAACGGTGAAGATGTTGATATTAATATAGATGATGTCGTTAATAAATCACATGAAACACTTTAAATAATACGGAGATATTATGAAAAAAATTGCTGTTATACCCAATCCGATGAGAGACATTGGATTTGCAGAAACTAAGAAAGTGATTAAATATTTAAGCGCATTTGAATGCTGTGTTTATTTAGAGAATGATTATAAGACTGAACTTGAAGTTATCTGCTGTAATCATATAAAAAATTATGAATTTATGCCGAGAAACGAATTGTTTTCGGCTGCCGATATTTTAGTTACTCTTGGCGGTGACGGAACAATTATCGAGGTAGCAGTAGATGCAGCAAAATATTCATTGCCCATTATAGGAATAAATGTCGGTACATTGGGATTTTTGACACAATCAGAAAAGGGAGATTATTCATTAATACGCGATGTATTAAATGATAATTACAGTATAACCGAATGTATGATGCTCGATATAAGTATACTTGACGAGAATGACGATGTTAAAGCAAAATCGCTTGCATTAAACGACTTAATTGTCTCAGGAGATGAATATAAGATGATTGCTGTTTCCGTCAATATTAACGGAACAAATATGGCGAGATATTCGTCTGACGGTTTGATTGTATCCGGAGCAATTGGTTCAACGGCATATTCATTATCTGCCGGAGGAGCGGTTATGCACCCTGAAGTTGATGCGATGATAATCACACCTATATGCCCTCATACGCTTAAAGCACGATGTACTGTCATTCCCGGTGAGAGCGTGGTTGAAATCTTTCAGGAACCTCCATATAGAACAGAAGCGATTGTCAGAGCTGACGGAAAAATAATATATAAATTTAACAGCTGCAAAGAAAAAATACGAATAAAACGTTCAAAATATACAACACTCCTTGTTAAACAAGAGAATGAAAATTTTTTTGATGTATTAAGAAATAAATTGTCCGATTGACTGACTGACCGGATAAGTATTTAAAACTATAATGCTGTTTTATTCGGATATGGGGTGAAACAATGTTAACTGAATTACAAATAAAAAATGTTGCAATTATTGACAGTGTTAATATAGAATTCGGCAATGGATTTAACGTGCTTACAGGTGAGACCGGTGCCGGAAAATCAATACTTATAGACTCAATAAACATGGCGCTTGGCGGCAGAACAAGCAGAGACTTAGTTCGAACCGGCGCTGAATACGCATATGCTCAGGCTGTATTTGAAATAAGCCCGAAAATTAGAAAAAAGCTTGAAGAACTCGATATAGAAGCAGAAGAAGACACGCTGATTCTCAGCCGAAAGATTACATCTGAAGGCAAAAGCACCTGTAAAATTAACGGAATAACCTCGCCGCTCGCAGTAGTAAGAGAAATAGGAGAATTACTACTGACCATTCACGGTCAGCAGGATAATCATTCGCTTTTAAAATCATCGGCTCATAGAGAGTTTGTTGATAACTATGCTAAGAATACTGACCTTCTTTATAACTATAAATCACATTATGACAAGTATACGGATTTGTGCTCGCAGTATGAATCATTAAATAATACAGAATTTGATAAAGAACGCCGCTTGGACTTGTTGCGTTACAGTTTTGAAGAAATCGAAAATGCTGAACTAAAAAAAGGGGAAGAAGAGGAACTTGAGCAAAGACGTGAGTTCTTGACAAATATTGAAAGCATAATGTCAAATGTCAGCGAAGCATATAATTCTCTCTACGGCGACGAGATGAGCAGTTCTGCGTATGACATGATTGAAAACGCTTCAAGATGCCTTGAAAGCGCCTCTGAATATGACGAAGATCTCGGAAGATATTATGAAACGATTTCATCTGCCCTTGCAGATATTGATGATGTAACACGCGACCTGAAATCATACATCGACAGTGTTGACTACGAAGCCGGAGAACTTGACATGGTTGAAGAACGTTTGGCATTGATATCAAACTTAAAACGTAAATATAATTGCGCTGATATAGCAGAAATCATTGCATATGCTGAAAAATGCAAAGCCGAAATTGAAAGTATCGAAAATCTTGATAATAATTTGGTTGAGCTTGAGCAGAAAATAAGTGAAGAAAAAACGAAAATGACTGCTTCTGCTAAAAATCTCACAAACAGCAGAATAAAAGCCGGAGAGATTCTCTCTAAGGCTATAATGCAGGAGTTATCTGAGCTTGATATGAGTAAAGTTAAATTTGCCGTAAATATCACAGAGTGTGAATATAACAAAAACGGATGTGACGATATTGAGTTTTTAATCTCAACTAATCCGGGTGAAACTTTAAAACCGCTGAGCAAGATTGCTTCCGGCGGTGAGATGTCGCGCATAATGCTCGCCATAAAATCTGTATTATCAGAAAATGATATTGTTGATACGATGATATTTGATGAAATTGATACCGGTGTCAGCGGACGTGCTGCACAAAAGATTTCAGAAAAGATATGCAAAATTTCACGTACAAAGCAGGTTCTTTGCATAACACATTTGGCGCAGATTGCTTCAATGGCAGACAGACAATATCTAATTGAAAAAAGCAGCAGTGAAGAACATACAAGCACGAATGTCAGACTGCTGTCTAAAGATGAACGTAAAAAGGAACTGTCAAGAATAATCGGAGGAGTATCAGTAACCGAAACAACTCTGAAAGCCGCAAATGAAATGCTTGAACAAGCCGAAAAACTTAAAGGTCAGAAATAATATCCAATAATCAAAAATAGTTGCGCGTTATTGACAATTTTGACTTTATTGATTATAATATTTATTGTGTGTAAACTTAAACATACAACTGATATGGAGAGATTTATATGGAACAGACCGGATATGTTATTGAATCGAAAAACGGAGTTGCTAAAATCAGAATAGACAGAGAATCTGCATGCGGAGGTAACTGTGTAAGCTGTAAAGGCTGCCCTTCAAGCGCTGTTATTGTTGAAGCAAAAGATACTATCGGACTTCATAAAGGTGATATGATTACTCTTTTTGAGGATTCGCGCAAGGTAATAAAATATGCAATAATAGGTTACGGTTTGATGGCTTTGCTCTTGGTACTTGGCGCAGTTGTCGGTTATATGATGACAAAGCGTGATATAATGGCTTTGATTTATGCTGCGGTATTTTTGCTGATCGGATTTTTAATTGTAAAATTGATTTTCAGAAATGTTGACAGCGAATTCATAATAAAAAATAGGATTACATCGGCTCAGCATGAAAATATTGATGACATATGAGCTTAAACAACAAATTAATTTGTGAGATTAAAAATATGAATTTGAATATAAATACAATTAAACGAATTACTTGCATAACCGGTCACTTTGGAAGCGGAAAAACAGAATTTGCAATAAATTATGCACTTGCATTAAAAGAGCTTAATCTTGATGTATTGATAATCGACTTTGATATAGTTAATCCCTATTTCAGAACCAAAGATGCACAAGACTTTCTTAAATCAAAGGGAATTGACGTTATCTCGCCCGAATTTGCGAATCTGAACATCGAAAGTCCTTCCCTTCCGCCCGAAGTATACAGCGCTTTTGCCGATAAATCAAAATATGTTGTATTTGATGTCGGCGGTGACGAAGACGGGGCAACTGCATTGGGATTTTATCATGATTATTTCAAAAAAGAAGATTATGATATGTTTTTTGTACTGAATGAACGGCGGTTACTGACGCAGAATGTTGCAGATGCTGAAATTATATATAATGAGATTAAGCAAGCATCTAGACTTAACCCAACTGCTATTATTGATAATACACATCTTATGCAGTATACCGATTCGGAAGTGATTTCTAACGGTATTAAACTTGCTGAGAATTTTGCAAGCAAAGTAGGATTGCCGATTGCATATGTGACAGCAGCAAAAACGGTTTATGACGATATATTCAGTTTGTTAAAAGTTATTGAATATAAAGATAAGTTATTTCCGTTAGACCTTTTTGTAGGTCCTGCATTCGTCAAATAAGCACTGATTTACAGAGTATACAATTTGATATTTGAAAGAGAGGATATAAAATGCCAAAAGTTAGTTTTAGGTTAGACAGATGTAAAGGCTGCGGTCTTTGTGTTTCTGTTTGCCCGAAGAAAATCGTAGTCATGGATACGGAAACTCTTAATGATAAAGGATATCATCCTGCAACAGTCAGCGATATGTCACAGTGTATCGGCTGTACATTCTGTGCAACAATTTGTCCTGATTGTGTTATAACTATTGAGAAATAAGGAGTGGTATATATGGGAAATAAAGTATTAATGAAGGGTAACGAAGCTCTGGCAGAAGCCGCTATGCGCTGCGGATGCAGATTCTTTTTCGGTTATCCTATTACACCTCAGACAGAACTCGCGGCATATATGGCTAAGAAAATGCAAAAAAACGGCGGAACTTTCCTTCAGGCAGAAAGTGAAATTGCCGCAATAAACATGGTATACGGCGCGTCAGGTGCAGGCGCTCGTGTTATGACGTCATCATCAAGTCCCGGCATAAGTCTAAAACAAGAAGGTATTTCATACATAGCCGGTGCAGATTTGCCATGTCTGATTGTCAATATTGTACGAGGCGGTCCCGGTCTTGGCGGAATTCAGCCGGCACAGTCGGACTATTTCCAGGCTACAAAAGGCGGCGGACACGGTGATTATCACCTTTTGGTTTTTGCACCGTCATCTGTTCAGGAACTGGCTGATTTGACATCATTGGCATTTGATAAAGCTGATGAATACAGAATGCCTGCAATGATAATGGGCGATGGTATGCTGGGTCAAATGATGGAACCTGTTGAGTTTAAGGAATACGTTGATCTAAAAGATTTGCCCGAAAAACCTTGGGCAACAACCGGAACTCAAATGAAGCGCAAAAAGAATATCATTAACTCTCTTTATTTAACACCTGAAGAACTTGAAGAGCTTTGTGTTAAAAGACAGGAACGGTATAACAAAATAATGGAAACCGAGGCATTGTATGAAGAAATACAGACCGAGGACGCAGATTTAATTATTGTCGCATACGGTACACTGGCGCGTATTGCAATGTCAGCAGTCAGCGAAGCAAGAAGTCAGGGTCTTAAAGTCGGATTAATACGCCCAATTACGCTTTGGCCGTTTCCTGCTAAAGTATTTGAAAAACGCGCTGAAACTTCCAAAGCATTTTTGAGTGTTGAAATGAGTATGGGACAAATGGTTGAAGACGTTAAACTTTCTGTAAACGGCAAAAGACCCGTGTACTTTTATGGAAGAACCGGTGGTATGGTTCCGCAGCAGTCAGCGATTTTAGCTGAAATCAAAAAGTACATAAAGAATATGTAAGCGTAAGGCTTAAATTAGGAGATGAAAAATAAAATGGAAAAAATATTTGACAGACCGCATTCACTCAGTGATGTAGTGCTTTCATATTGTCCCGGCTGTACCCACGGCGTTGTGCACAGACTTATTGCAGAAGTAGTTGACGAAATGGGGCTGGAAGGTAAAACTATCGGTATTGCACCTGTTGGTTGCAGTGTTACGGCTTATAACTTTTTTGAATTTGATATGCAGGAAGCAGCACATGGCAGAGCACCTGCTGTTGCAACAGGAATAAAGCGGGTTCATCCTGACAATCTTGTATTTACATACCAAGGCGACGGTGATCTTGCGGCAATAGGTACTGCTGAAACAATACACTCTGCTGCCCGTGCTGAAAACATAACAATAATTTTTATAAACAATACAATTTATGGAATGACAGGCGGTCAGATGGCGCCGACTTCATTGGTTAATCAGGTTACACAAACAACACCATACGGAAGAAAAGTAGAAAATCAAGGCTATCCGGTTCATGTTTCAGAAATGATGGCAACAATCAAAGGAGCATGTTATGTTGAAAGAGTTTCTGTTGACTCAATTCCAAACATCAAAAAGACCAAAGCTGCAATCCGAAAAGCATTTGAATGTCAGCTTGCCGGAAAAGGATTTTCACTTGTTGAAATATTATCAACCTGTCCGACAAACTGGGGAATGACACCGGTTGAAGCGCTTGATAGAATTCGCACAGAGATGATGCCTGAATTCCCTCTTGGAGTATACAAAGACTGTACGGATGAGGGAGGTGTCAGATAGTGTTTGAACAGATGATTATAGCAGGATTTGGCGGACAGGGTGTACTGTTTGTCGGAAAGACTCTTGCATACTTGGGTATGGACATCGGAAAGAATCTATCTTGGCTTCCGTCATACGGTCCTGAGATGCGCGGAGGCACATGTAACTGCAGTGTTATAATTTCAGACGATAAAATCGGCTCGCCTATTATTACAAATCCTGATACTCTTATAGTTATGAATAAGCCGTCACTGGAAAAATTTGTTGATGCAGTTAAGTCGGGCGGTCTTATAGTTCTGGATAGTTCACTCATCGATTCAAAAGTACAAAGAGATGATGTAACGGTTAAATACATACCGGCAATGGAGATTGCTGAAAATCATGGTAACTCACAGCTTGGTAATATGGTTATGGCAGGCGCGTATATTAAAGCAAGAGAACCTATATTTTCTATAGATGATTTATATGAAAGTGTAAAGGCACATATTCCGCCGGCAAAGATGCAGCTTGCTGAGAAAAATATAGAATTAATTAAGGCAGGATACGAATATAACTGATGCTAATTTCTACGAAAAAGCTTAACAAGAGTTTTGGAGAAAACCAAATATTGTATAATATAAATATGACCATAGAGGATAATACCTGCTATGGTCTTATTGGCGTTAACGGCGCAGGTAAGTCCACGCTGCTGAGCATTTTAATGGGCGAACTTGATTACGACAGCGGTGAATTATACAGGGCTTCCGGTCTAAGCGTTGGATATTTAAAGCAAAATACTGGTCTTGACAGAAACTCTAATATTATTTCTGAAATGCGAAGTGTTTTTTCTGACTTGCTTAAAGTTGAGGACGACTTACGCGTACTTGAAGAAAAAATGCAGTCAATATCTGAACATAATTCTTCTGACTATAAAAGACTTATGGCAGAATATTCAAAAAAACAATCTTATTTTGAAAGCCGTGACGGATATAATATTGATGTTAAAATTAAGACAATTCTAAACGGTATGGGATTTCAGGATAAGGACTTGGATACTGAAATAAATACTCTCTCAGGCGGTGAAAAAACACGTTTAGCCATCGCTTCTCTGCTGCTTCAGGAGCCGAACCTGTTAATTCTTGATGAGCCTACAAATCATCTTGATTTTAAAACCCTTAATTGGCTTGAAAATTACCTTGTTGAATCCTACAAAGGTTCATTGCTTATTGTGAGCCATGACAGATACTTTCTTGACAAGACTGTAGACAATATGTTTGAAATACAACACGGAAAGCTCGAAAGTTATTCCGGTAACTACAGTAAGTATCTGGTTCTGAGAGAGGAAAGACGTGCGCTTCAGCAAAAGGAATATGAAGCACAGCAACTTGAAATTGCACAAATGGAGACATATATTCAAAAGAATATTGCACGGGCATCAACTTCTGCAAGCGCAAAATCAAGAGTCAAAGCCATTGAAAGCATGGAAATAATTGAAAAACATGACTCAGATATAAAGCCTATTAAACTTAAATTTGATATTGTTAAAGAACCATATAAGGATGTGCTAACAGTCAGCGGTCTTGATATTTCAGTAGGTGATGAACTCACTACGCTATGTAATAATATAAATTTTAATGTTAAGCGCGGCGAAAAAATTGCGCTTATCGGTGATAATGGAATAGGCAAGTCATCGTTTTTAAAGACAATTCAAGGTATTATACCACATAAGAACGGTACAATTGAATGGGGAAAGAACACAAGCATAAGTTATTATGAGCAGGAAAATTTAAATCTTAATCCCGATAATCTTGCAATAGATGAACTATGGGACAGGTTTCCGCGAATCCCCGAAGCAACAATACGAAAGATTCTGGGAAGTGTCAGATTGTCAAAAGATGATGTATATAAACCCATTAGAGTGATAAGCGGCGGTGAGCGCGCAAAACTGGCATTTTGTATTATAATGCTTGAAAAGTCAAATGTTATATTGTTTGACGAGCCTACAAATCACCTTGATTTACCATCCAAAGAAGTTCTCGAACAAGCTATGTCTGATTATGAAGGAACTTTAATTTTCGTAACTCACGACAGATATTTGCTTAATAAAGTACCGAGTAAAATTGCTGAAATGACCAAAGACGGCATAGTAATTTATGATGGTAATTATGAATATTATAAAGAACGTAAAGAATGGCTAAAATCACAGGAAAAAGCAAAATCCGCAGCTTCCGCAGCAAAACAAGAACATATAAAGTCAAACGGAGGATACCGTTCAAAGGAACAGCGCAGAGCCGATGCACAGCGTAAGCAAAGAATTGCTGAGCTTGAAAGACTGATAGCGGAAACGGAGGAGGCAATAAGTATTCTTGAAAATGAAATGGCAACAGAGGAAGTATTTTCTGATTATCAGATCATGGCAGAGAAATCTTCACAGCTTGACTTAAACACAAATAAGCTTGAAGAATATTATAATGAATGGGAAAAACTTTTGTCAACATAAGTATAGCCCGATTGCATATGCAATCGGGCTATACTATTACTTCAGTGCAACATATATATCTATATCTGCATTATCCATATCACTGTTTAAATATTCTTCAAAATCACCGGTAAAGCTTCTGTCTAAGTCTAACTTCCAAATTTCTTCCCATGCTTTGCACACTGCGCTATGCATGTTTCCGTGAACGCTGAATTTTGCATATTTCCCTGCAGGAATTACTTTGACAGTCAATTCAGAGTTTTCAGGTTCAGCCACTTCATTACCTACAGTAATTATGTAGTCATCGCCTGTATAATCAGAATAAAGACCGACAGAGTACTCATTAACCTTATTCTTAACTGTATTTGCAATGCCGTCCATATAAAATTCCTGCCATAGCTTACCAATCTTAGACTGCATTTCAGGATCATTATTACCTGTTTTTGCACTTACACCAACAATTATCTTTTGATTTAAGTTTACAATTTCATAGTTCATAAATTTTGCCTCCAATATAATTATAATATATATTCAAAAAGCACAGGAAGAAGAAGTGTTCTCTGAATATACACAAATTATACATGAGGTAATATGACAACAGCGTGTCATATTATAAATAATTATTTATAGATTTTTTAAGCTCTCTTATAATCTCTTCCCTTAAAGAATTAGGTTCCAAAACCTCACAATCACTTCCGAATGACATAATATAATGGGGCAGCCAATTGTTATTAGGAAAATTAACTTCTGCTATAAAGTTTCCGTCAGACTGTATCTCATATTCATCAAATTCATCGTAAACTCTATATGCTGATTCACTTGAAATTTTTAATTTCAGCTTTATAAAATCGGAATTATACTCGCTGTTCTTATCAAATAACTTTTTGACTATTTTAGGTATAAAATTATCATTCTGTATTGAAAATTCCTTAATTCGGCGCAGTTTAAAAAATCTGAAATCCTGTCTTAACTCACAAAATCCGTATAAATACCATGCACCGCCCTTAAAACAAAGTTTATAAGGTTCAACAGTTCTGAAGCTTTTTTTGCCGTTACTATTTGAATACGAAAATGATATAAGCCTTCGTGATAAAATCGCAGTCTTTAAATCACTGAATATATAAAACTCATCGGTACCACTTGACCAGTTTGAAAAGTCAATTTCTATCCAATCAGCGCTATTTTCGCCTAACATATTCTTGAGTTTATTCAAAGCGCTGTCTGTGTCTAAGAAACTGACTGTGCTCATTGCCTTAACAGCAGACAAAATATCTGCCTTTTCTTTGTCAGTCAAAACTGATTTATTTAGCACAAAGTTAGGTAGAATTGAAATACCGCCGCCTTTGCCTCGGCTCATATATATAGGAATCCCGGAAGCCGAAAGTGTTTCTATGTCCCGATAAATTGTACGTGTCGAAACTTCAAACCTTTCAGCAAGCATTTGTGCAGTAACTGTTTCTTTATCAAGCAGAATATATATAATTTCAAATAATCTGTTAATCTGCATTTATATCACCAATGTTCTATTTATTTTTCGCAGTATTAAGCGGGTTTTTAGACACAGCGGCTCTTATTTCATCATTGTTTATATGTGTGTAAATTTCTGTTGTGCTGAGCTGTTTGTGCCCTAAAATCTCCTGAAGAACTCTTATATCTACGCCTGATTGATGCATAAGCGTCGCCGCAGTGTGACGCAGCTTGTGAGTAGTGTATTTGTGCGAATCCATCCCCAGCTTTTTAACATATTTCTCAACAGTATACTGAACAGTACGTCTGCTGATACGATTGTTCCGTTCAGACAAAAACAACGCGTTTTTGTCTTTATATTCCGGATTCATTTTTGTTCTAACAGGCATATAAGTCTCAATGGCATCAATACATGCCTGATTCAAATATATTGTTCGTTCTTTATTACCCTTGCCGACAACCACAAGTCTGTCACCACGTATATCTGTTATGTTAATGCTGACAAGCTCAGCAAGTCTCATACCACAATTTAAAAATAGCGTTAATATACAATAGTCTCGTTCGTAATTTCGTTCATCAACAGCATCAAGCAAATTAATACTGTCCTCAAGCGTAAAATATTTCGGAAGCTGCATTTCAATTTTAACAGTGTCCAAATCAATGGTTGGATTTTCATCGATAAGCTTGACTTTGCTATGCAAATATTTAAAATAAGATTTAAGGGCAGAAATTTTCCTTGCACGAGTTCGCGACTTATTACCCAAATTGCGATTCAAAAAGTTTGCATATTCATAAAGCAAATTCAAATCAACTTTTTTTATCATATCAATATCAACATTATCAATTCCGATTTTATTGAATTCAGTATTATCTGCGAGTCCGAATTTTATATTTAAATATCTGTAAAAGTTCCTAAGATCATAAAAATATTCATCAACAGTTTTACGTGACTTACCCTGGATACTTTCAAGATAAATCAGAAATGATTTGAGTGGTTCCGGTGCATATTTGATATTATCCACGTTTTACAGCTCCTTAATGGTTATGTTTAACACCTTCTGTAACATTGCACAAAATTTTTATTTTGTGCAATAAGCAATGTTTATAATTATACCTTTCTTTATATTTCTTTTCCAGAGTTTTTATATTAAAAATATGTTACATAAAAATATTTTAACAAATGTGTTGCGATTATAAAATTATTAATGTATAATATTCATTTGAAAGGCTTTGGATTGGGGGTGTGACCGCTGTGATAAAAATTGAAGGTACAATTGAATCAATAATTTTTTATAATCAAGAAAATGGTTATGCCATATGTGATGTCTCCTGCGTGGGCGAACTCATTACTATGACAGGCACAATGCCGAATATTGCTGAAGGTGAAAAAATAATTGCTTCCGGCGAATGGGTTACACATATTGAATACGGTGACCAATTTAAAGTCGAATACATAGAGCGCATCATGCCGTCTACTGAAAGTGAAATTGAAAAATATCTTGCATCGGGCTTATTCCCGTATATTGGCAAAACTACAGCAAAACGCATAGTTGAAAAATTCGGTTCTTCCGCTCTTGACGTTATTGAAAATGAGCATGAAAAGCTTTTGGATATTAAAGGTCTTACACAATCCAAAGTTGATACTATTTATAAAACATTTGTTGAGCAAATTGGAGTTAGACAATTGGTAATGTTCTTTCAGCAGTTTGAAATGTCACCATCTTCCGCTGTTAAAGTATGCCAAATATTTGGTTCCGGTTCAATACCGCTTATAAAAAATAATCCTTATATTTTATCTGATAATATTGACAGTATCTCATTTGAAAAGGCAGATGAAATCGCAATGTCTATGGGGTTTGAAGCCAAGTCATTTGTCAGACTGTCATCGGGTATAAAAAGTATTATTAAGCGTATTGCATTTTTAAACGGGCATACATTCCTGCCACGGGCAACTATTGTAGCACAAGCATCTTCTGCTTTATCTGTTGAAGTCGGACCGATTGAGGACGCGTTATCCGAACTCTTGCTAAATGGCGAACTCATAGTTGAGAACCATGGCGACTATGATGCTGTATATCTAAAAATGTTTTACGAAGCAGAAAAGTATGTGGCAGAAAAACTTGTGCGAATGTCAGGAATTGTGTTTGATTATGATATTGATAAGATTGAACAGATTATTGACTGTATTGAGAATGATGAAGATATAACTCTCGCTGAAAACCAGCGTAACGCGGTACAGCGTGCATTTGAGACCGCTGCACTGGTTATTACAGGCGGACCCGGAACAGGTAAAACTACGATTATAAATACAATAATTAAAGCAATGGAATCCGAAAGACGCAAAGTAATGCTTGCCGCACCAACCGGTCGTGCCGCTAAAAGAATGAGCGAAGTATGTAACTGTGAATCAAAAACTATCCATAGACTTCTTGAAATAACGCCCGGTGATGAAGAAGTCGGCAGCGCATTTTCAAGAAATGCAGATAATCCTCTGGATTGTGATGTGCTGATAATAGACGAAATGTCTATGGTAGATATACTTCTTATGAA
>CAOKIL010000023.1 GCA_948468535.1 uncultured Eubacteriales bacterium | reverse complement strand
TGTCGGAGGAATAACGTTCAGTTCGATTGCCTTGGATTCGGTTATTGATACGGATGTGTATATTGACCTTGGTATAGAAGAATTTTATTTTGAGACAAGCGGAGCTATAAGCTATACCATGACAGTCGAAAGCGAGGCGAGGGTAGATGTCTGGGAAGTGCTGCCGTATTATTTGGATTATATTATCTCGGCATACGGTATAACCGGTATAGAGTTTGACGAGAAATATTCTCAAATAATATTGAGACAGCCTAACGGTGATGAGTGGTATGCACCTATACCAATAGGCAATAAGCAGAATCTATCTACTGTCGCAAAAAATGATTTGGTATCAGCAATAAACGAACTGAAAACCGCAATTGATTCTGTTTCTTCCGGAGGCGGAGGTGTAGGCTCTGTTCCGACAAATCATGCAAGCTCGGATACTACTTACGGATTAGGAAACGTGGCGAGACACGGACATGTAAAATTATCTAACAGTGTAGTATCAACAAGCGGTACGAATGACGGAGTGGCAGCAACGCCCAAAGCTGTAAAGACTGCATATGATAAAGCTGTTGAGGTTGACGACAAAAAAATCTGGAGCTCATCAGGGGTTACAATAGACGGCACAGATTCAATGGCTTTTTCATCACAGAATGTTAATATCAAAGGAAACCGCAGTGTTTCAATAGCTTACGGAAATGATTATGATACGGTTACAGAAATTGACGGATTGACAAGTTTGCTTGCGGCGTGTGCCGCTTCAAGTTTAAAAGGCAGTACGTCAGCGATTATCGGCGGTTACGCACATAATCTTGACGGAGTAAGAGCGTTAATATTAGGCGGATATAATAATATAGCTCACGGATATAACGTAGTAGTTGGCAAGATGAATAAAGAGCCAACAGCAAGCGATTATAACAGTTCAAGCGGCGATTTATTTGTTGTAGGCAACGGAACAGCCAGCACACGTTCAAATGCCCTGCGTGTAACCGCCGGCGGAGATGTGTATACAGCTAAGGCAATAAACGGAACCGGCGCGGACTATGCAGAACTTAGAGAATGGATAGACGGCAATCCTGAAAATCAAGACCGCTGCGGATTAATGGTTACTCTGGCAGGCTCTAAAATTCGTCTTGCACAGCAGGGTGATAATCTAAGCCGAGTAGGTGTTATATCAGGTAATCCGTGCGTAATCGGTAATAACTACGCTGACGCATGGCACGGCAAGTATAAGAAAGATGTATTCGGCAGATATGAGACGGTACCTGTACATAATGACGCAGAGTATGAGGAAGTTACTGTAAAAGATGATGAGGGCAACGAAACCACAGTAACTAAACTCGTCAAAGAAGCATATGACGGATATGCTTATGTGCTGTCAGATGATTATGATTTAAGCCTTGAAGCTGATTATACATCAAGAGAAAACCGTCCGGAGTATGACTTTATGGGAACGCACGGTGAGATAGTCACGATAGATGACGGAACATGTGAAGCAGACGGTTACTGCGTACCGGGCGAGAACGGCATAGCAACCAAAGGCGATAACGGATTTTACGTTATGGAACGCATAGACGAAAATCATATCAGAGTATTTGTGAGATAGGGGGTTAAAATTATGAATTTTATAGATAAATATAATTTATTTGTAGGCGGTGTTGTCATTGTATTGTCTGCAATTTTCGGTGTGTTTTGGTATTTGTTTGCACTTTTCTTGTTATTCAATGTGCTTGATTGGCTGACAGGCTGGTATAAATCGTACAAGCTCAAAAAGGAGAGCAGCAAGGAAGGAATTAAAGGGCTGATTAAAAAGTTGGGATATTGGGTTATCCTTATTGTGGCTTTTTCAGTGCCCGTAGCATTTATTAAACTTGGCGCAACTATAGGTATTGATTTATCATTTTTAGAGCTATTGGGGTGGTTTACGCTTGCGTCATTAATGGTAAATGAGATACGCAGTATTCTTGAAAACTTAGTCGAAACCGGATATAACGTACCCAACATACTTATACAGGGATTGGCTGTAACAGATAAATTGGTTAATTCAAAAAATGAGACGGCAACAAAAGAGGAGGAAAAGCAGCATGGCTAAAATTTACATAGATCCGGGACATAATCACAGTGGCGCAGATACAGGCGCAGTCGGTTTTGGCATTAAAGAACAAGACGTATCGGTACAGATTGGCGTTATGCTGCGTAATATGCTGATAAACAGCGGACAAGCTGTAAAAATGAGCCGTGAAAGAATTACTGATACGATTTCGCAGAGTTTAAACGGCAGCTTATCGGCACGTTATAACGAAGCGAATAACTGGAGAGCAGATTTATTTATATCAATCCACTGCAACGCTGCCAATACTAAAGCTTACGGCTGTGAGACGTATCACTGCACAGGCAGCATAAAAGGCGCGGAACTCGCAAAGGCTGTGCAAAATCATCTTGTGGCAGAGACAGGCAGAGCAAACAGAGGTGTAAAGGCTGCGAACTATGCAGTAATTAAACACACAAATATGCCGGCTATACTCGTTGAGACTGCGTTTATAGACAACTATGACGATAATCAGTTTTTGGCAAGTGAGAGCGGCAGAAAAGCGTGTGCGATGGCTATATATAAAGGTGTATGCGATTATTTAGGGATAGGATATGCCTTTAGCGCAACGACAGAAGAATTCAAAGAAAGTGAGGATGAAGAAATGAACAAAAGAATAACAGAGCTTGAAGAGCGTATAAAGGCACTCGAAAATCCTATGGTTTATAATTTTATAGATAAAAATACAGATAAGATTGCCCCTGACTGCAACGAGTGTTTGAAACATCTTGTTAATATAGGGGTTCTTAAAGGCAAAGATGAAGGTCTTGCTTTAACAGAAGATATGATAAGAATTTATATTACGTTTTACCGTGCCGGCGTGTATGGGAAGTAAAACAATGCTCCACGCGAGCAGTATATGAGACATAGCCACTTGCGGGGGTAAAGATTATAGGGCAGCTGTTTGGCTGCCCTTATTTTTGTTGGCATGTAGCGACACTTATTTATAATTATACTTTAAATAGTACAATATATTGTGATTTTTAATTTTTTTAAAACTATTTTTAATTTTAGTGTTGACAATATTACTTATAAGTAATATAATATTTTTAAATTTATTTATACTACATATCGTGGGGAAAAATATGAATAAAGATGATGCACTTGCAAAATTGTTAGAAATTGTTGAGATTTGTTTATTTGATGAAGCATTTGTTAGCGAGTTGTTGGGTATAATAAAAAATAGCGGAATAGAAAATTCAGTACTAAGTATATTATTGAAAGATATTAGGATTTTATTAGAATTTAAAGAAAATGCTCATGTATTATTACCTAAAAGTTTTGAAAAATTGAAAAATTGCGAAATGTATTCAATGATTATAAAAAAGAAACATAATATTAGAGTGTTGTATAATTTTATAAATGGGCGACCAATATTACTTTTAGCTTTTTATGAAAGAGGCGGAAAAGGAAAAACAGACTATAGCGATAAAATTACTGAGGCCGAAAAGAGATTAGAAATAGCAAAGAATACATATAATGTTAATAATAAATAAGATTTGGTTTCATCAAAGGAGAGAATAATCATGACTAAAAACTATTTAACAGTTAAAAATGCAATGGAAAAATTGACTGCGAACTTTACTGCCTCAGCTTTAAATGCTGCGAGAATACTTTCGGAAATATCATTTACTATCATCAAAGCCAGAGCAGAGAAAAATATGAAACAGAAAGAGTTCGCAAGTTTCATGGGAGTATCTCAAGGGATGATTTCTAAATGGGAAAGCGGAGATTATAACTTCACTATAAAACAAATGTGTGATATTTGTGAAAAACTTAGTTTAACACCGAATATTACTTTTGAAAAACCGGAAACAAAATTTAGAAATATATATACCTTCGAAAAAAACGGATTAGAAAATGAGGGTACATATTCTAATTTTGCTGATAATAAAGGAGCTTTGGCAGCATGAATAAAAACAAAGATTATGAGTCACCATTTGTGTTTTTGAGAAATGATGTTAGAAAATTAGAAATAACTAATGATTTTATTATACCATCAGATAAAAACATTGATAGAAATTTTAAAATTGACTATGAAATATTGGATGTTTTTGAAGTAGAAAATAAAAGAGTGGGCATAATTGAGTTAGTTGTAGAAATGTGTTTGAAAAATGAAAAAGAAGAATTAATTAATTTTAAGATTGCTATTGATGGTCAATTTTATGCAGATAAGGAACATTATAATGTTGAACAATTTAATAATATGTTAGAATTAAATGGATTAACAGCGCTTTATGGTATAGCCAGAGGGCAGATTACTTCAATATCATCAATCGCTTTTGCAAATGAGGTAATTAGATTGCCAATGTTAAATATCCAGAAATTTGTAGAATCTAAGCATTTATCTTCAAAATAATGTTATATCAAGCGGAGCTGATTGGCTCCGCTTTTTTTATTTCAATATTGTAAAAATATGGTTAAAAGTTGGCTATACCCCTTGAAGCAGCAAAATTTATATTATATAACGTATCTGACGTTTATGTCCGATTGTTATTTAATTATCAAATTATTTAATTTCTAAAAGTTTTTGGTTAAATCTCTAATCACAACTTCGACAAAACCGCAATGAAATGCGTATCCTAGAGGTCTCTTAAAAAAACTTTGTAGAATAAAGTCGAAGTTTGCGAAAGGGGATTTTAAAATGGGAAAACCAAAGACAAGAATGAATCAATCGTAAAGAACAATTTAGGAAAAGGTCTTTATAAATGTAGGTCGGCGAGAAACTACAGTCAGGCAGACGCGGCAGAAGCTATAGGCATTTCGCCAAGACAGTATTTAGATTTAGAAACGTCAAAAAGAACTCCGCATCTATATACATTTTTGAATTATGCAATAATTTTTGAAGTAGACCTTAATCAATTTTTGCGTGAAATAGTACAAGACGGATATACGGTCGAAGATTACCGTAATTCACTTGAAAATTCACAGAAATAATTAAAACTTAACAACGATAGGACATAAACGTGCAATAAGGGCGAAGCTGTAAAGTTTCGCCCTATTTGTTATGTGTATATTACATTGACGGATAAAAAAACTATATTGTTATTGTTTGTCCACGAGTGAATTTTCGGTGGTCAAATCGTGGACAAATTGATATTTTGATATAACGCTGATAAGTAAACTACAGTATTTACCGCGTGAGCAAGCACACCGTCTCCACATGATTGGTTCCCGGGAACATATCTACCGGTGTGACGGATTCTATTTTGAAATTATTTTCTGCGAATATTTTAGCGTCACGCGCAAGAGTTGAGGGCTTACATGAAATATATATAATTTTTTTTAGCGTATTAATTTTGCTTAGTACATCAATCAGACGTTTGTCGCAGCCCTTTCGGGGCGGGTCTAAAAATACGGTGTCGGGGGTTTCACCGCGCTTGACTAAGTCAGTGATTATATCTTCTGCTTTGCCGCAGTAGTATTCGGCATTATAAATTTTGTTGTGGTTTGCATTTCTAACTGCGTTTTCAACAGCGTCAGGTACAACTTCAACACCGATTATCTTTTTGCATCTGTCTGCCATAAACTGACCGATAGTACCGATTCCGCAGTACATATCCCAAATCATTTCGTATCCTTTAAGATTCGCGAATTCACGTGCTATGGCATATAGCCTTTCGGTTTGTTTTTTGTTGACCTGATAAAATGACAGAGGCGAAATAAAAAATTCTACATGCCCTATATTATCAATTAGTTCGCTGCTGCCCCAAAGTGTTATTGTCTCATTGCCAAGTACAACATTTGTGTTTTTTGAGTTTATGTTTTGAAGTATACCGCATATGTCTGTGTTGCAGTTTTTAAGTTCTTCAATAAGCTCATCAGTGTGAGGAAGGCTGCGTGTTGCAGTAACAATGCAGACCAAAGTTCCGGATTTGCCGCGCCGTGTATATATATTGCGTATTGTACCGCGGCATGTTTTCTCGTCATACGACGGTACGGAATATGTTTTTTGCCAATATCTGACTGCATTAATTATTCTTTTTGACGATTCGTGTGAAATAAGACAGTCGTCAAGTTCAATTATCCTGTGGCTGTGATTTGCATACATGCCGATTCCGTCAGGAGTTACAGGAAACTGTGACTTATTGCGATATCTTTGCCGAGAAGCGGCAGGAATAATATCGTTAATCTTTAAGTTGTCAAAGCGGCCGATTCTGGAAAAACAATCATATATTTTCTGCTGTTTGATTTTTAGTTCCTCATCATAGCTCATATGTCTCAGGGCACAGCCTCCGCATTGATAAAAATATTTGCAGTCAGATTTTACACGCTCCTGTGACGGATTTAAAACATCAATCAACTTACCTACGGCGTAGTTTTTCATAATTTTTATAATAATTATGCGGACTGTTTCACCCGGAATCGTATACGGAACAAAAACTGCGATACCTTCAGCTCTGCCTACGCCGTTGCCGTCATCTGTCATTCCTGTGATTTCAATTTCATATATATCATTTTTTTGCATAATTTTTACCTCGTTTATATTATTTTAACCCATTGATGTCTGTACGTCAAGATATATTGAGGATTATAACTTATATAAAAATCTAAAATGTTAATAAAATAATAATTTTTGAAAAAAGGTATTGCAATATTTTCCACATAGAGTTATAATAATAACATTATTATGTATAGGAGGAAAATATAGTGGAAAGTGCACAGCAATTCTATCCGATAATTATGATGGTTCTTATCCTGGTTGTTTTCTACTTCATTCTGATCAGACCTCAGAAGAAGAAGGAAAAGGCGCTTAAGGATATGATTTCTGCATTAAAGGTAGGAGACGAAGTTGCATCTATCGGCGGAATCCACGGTAAGATTGAAAAAATCAAAGACAATCTTTTCGTGCTTGAAACCGGAGCCGGTACAACAAAGTCTTATATTACAATCGAAAAAAGCGCAATTGCACGTCTTATTAAAGAAGGTAAGGCAAAGGAAAACGCTGTTGCTTCTTTAGAAGAGGCTAAGGACGAAAATTCTGATAAATAGTCTGAATAATGACAAGCCTTTTCGGTGAAATCAGCATTATTTTTTGACATTTAGCATACACCTTTTGCATATAGATTAATAAATTAAATTGTAAAGGGTGTGTGCTGTATGACAGACGGAGTTTTTCAAAAGAGCGGCTTTAAGAAGCCGTCCGGAGGGCGAAGTGACAGTTATGGCAGAGGAAAGAGCGATTCTGATTCTGCTCAGTTTAGTATAACGAATGTGTTGATTTCAATGGCAAAAGCTGCGGTTTTTGGTATTGTTACTGCATCGGTTATGTTGCTTTTACTGTCGTTTTTAGCTGTGTTTTATGATATTCCGGATGTAGTTCTAAACTATATAATTATCGCTGTATCAATGATATGTTTATTCATTGTAGGATTTAAGGCGGCAGGATATAACAGCAAGAACGGTCTTATCATTGGAATATTAACCGGATTTTTTTATACCGTGCTTTTGTATGCCGCAGCGTGTATTTTATGGAATTCTGTCGACTTTTCGGCGGAGACGCTGATTGATTTGGTAGCAGGAAGTGCAATAAGCGGTCTTGGCGGCTTTATAGGTATAAACCGAAAGTCTAAAAAGAAAAAGAGACGCTAATTTAGTTAAATAATATTTAATATACTAATCACTTGAGAAAAGGAGAAAATAAAATGAAAAGAATCAAGACATTAAACAGTGCATCACTTAAGGAAAGCGCGTGCAAAGGCGGATGCGGCGAGTGTCAGACATCATGTCAGTCTGCTTGTAAGACATCATGCACAGTTGCTAACCAGAAGTGTGAGAGTAATAAGTAATTCTGCTTATATTAGATATTCAATCTGAATATTCACGGGCGTCCCAATGATAGGACGCTCGATTTGTGTTTATTGATATATTGAGTATATAAATTTGCTAAGACAAAGTTCGTGCATATTTACTAAATGTAAATGCGCGTCCAAACAGAAAGGTAATGAATTGTTATGGTACATATATTTAAAATGTTTGACAAGTATATAGCTCTGGATGTGAACAGCGGCTGTGTTCATGTAATGGATAAGTTGTGTTATGACATTATCAACTTCATGAATGTAAAGAATTTTGCTCCGACTTCAAGTGAGGCGAGGTTTAAGCTCATAGACGATTTAAAATATGATTATGACAGAACAGAAATCGGTGAAGCTCTTGATGATATTACTGAGCTTTACAACGATGGACTGCTTTGGTCAAAAGATGATTTTAAGGTAGCGACAGACCTGAAGAAGAATTCGCCGATAAAGGCTATGTGTCTGCATGTGAGCCACGACTGTAATCTCAGATGTAAATACTGTTTTGCCGACGAGGGCAAGTATCATAGCGAAAAAGGCGAGCTTATGACTGCTGAGACCGGCAAAAAGGCAATGGATTTTCTTGTTAAAAACTCAGGAAAGAGGAAGAATCTCGAAGTTGACTTTTTTGGAGGCGAACCTCTGCTTAACTTTGATGTGGTAAAAGAAGTGGTTGAATATGCAAGAGAGCTTGAGAAAAAGTATGATAAGAACTTTCGCTTTACAATAACCACAAACGGCATTTTACTTGATGATGATAAAATTGACTATATAAATAACAATATGGGCAACATAGTTCTTAGTATAGACGGAAGAAAAGAAGTAAATGACAGAATGCGATACCGCGCTGACGGCAGCGGTTCATATGACAGAATTGTTCCGCTGTTCCAAAAGGTTGCTGAAAGCAGAAACCAGGATAAGTATTATGTCAGAGGTACGTTTACGCGTCAGAATCTTGATTTTTCCGAAGATGTTATTCACCTTGCAGATTTGGGATTTGAGCAGATTTCAATTGAACCTGTGGTGTGCGATGAAGAAACCGACTATTCTCTGCGTGAAGAGGACTTGCCTAAAATATTTGAGGAATATGAAAAACTTGTTAAAGAATATGTAAAGCGAATTAAAGAAGGCAATGGCTTTAATTTCTTCCATTTTATGGTTGATCTTGAAGAAGGACCGTGTATAATCAAGCGCCTTTCCGGCTGCGGCTGCGGATGTGAGTATTTGGCGGTTGCGCCGAACGGTGACGTATATCCATGCCATCAGTTTGTAGGTCATGAGGAATATAAAATGGGAAGTCTGCATGATGATAAGGGATTAAATCAAGAGCTGCGTTCAGGCTTTGAACAGTGCAATGTTTATACAAAACCAAAGTGTAAGGACTGCTTTGCTAAATTCTTTTGTAGTGGCGGATGTGTTGCAAATGCCAGTCTTATTAACGGCGATATGAAAGAGCCTCATAAGCTGAGCTGTGAAATGATGAAGAAGCGTGTGGAATGCAGCCTTTACGCAAAAGCGGCATTAGCAGAAGATTAGATAGCATGTATATATAAAAGTGAATAGCAAAGGGTGAGCCATATGAGTATTATTGAAACAAATAATCAGGAAGAAAATCACGAGTATGTAATAGATTCCGGAGCTTTTGATATTGAAAAGGAACCTGTTTCAGAAAAGAAGATAACGTTTCAGGATATTGTAAAAAATAAAGAGATAAAAACATATCTCGAATTTGGCGATAAGTATCTCGGAACTCTCGGTTATACGAATCATTCTTTGCTTCATGCACAGAGAGTGGCTAAGATTGCCAATATGATACTGTTGTCGCTTAATTATGATAAGAGAACAGCAGAGCTTGCTCGCATTGCCGGATATATGCACGATCTTGGAAATGTGATAAACCGCGCAGATCATGCACAGTCGAGTGCTATGATGGCGTTTAATATACTTATAAGACTCGGGATGCAGCCCGCTGAGATTTCAAAAATAATAGCGGCAATAGGAAATCATGACGAAGGTACAGGCTTACCGGTTAATGCTCCGGCTGCCGCGTTGATTATTGCGGATAAGACAGATGTGAGACGCAGCCGCGTAAAAACACGGGACTCGAAGGACTTTGATATTCATGACCGCGTTAACTATGCAGCAGAAGTGTCGGAAGTTACCGTTGAAGATAGGGTGATAAAGCTAAAACTTAAAATAAATACCGATATTTGTTCTGTAAGCGATTATTTTGAAATATTTTTAACGCGAATGATTATGTGCCGACGAGCGGCCGAAAGCTTGGAGGCAAAGTTTGAACTAAATGTAAATGGCGTCAAACTTATGTAAAATGGTATGAATTGAGGATTAAATCCGAAAGTTAGTTAATGTAAAATTTTTCTAACAATTTACAATTTATTGTTGACTTAGAATGGTTATAAGGCTATAATATTTTGGTATTAAAATTGTGAACTCTTATGGAGCTGTATGATGAAAAGTAAAATACTTTGTTAAACTAAAGAAAAATAATTAAAATTTATAAAGGATTGGGTATAAGCCCAAGTTAATTAAAAGGAGGAAAAGAAAGTGTCCAGAAGTTTGGTGAAATTTGCGGCAATCATATTGGTCATTGCTGCACTTCTCTATGTAGGACTATATGGCCTTGATTTTACCGATAAGGTAAGATTTCCCGGTGTCACGGACAGCGATGGAATTACTCAGGGTCTCGATTTAAAGGGTGGTACTGTTATCGTGTTTAAAGCCGATGCAGCAGACCCGTCAGAACAGGATATGGAAACAGCAATGAGTATGCTGAGAAAGCGTCTCGATTTCCAAGGCTATACAGAAGCAAGCGTTACCGTTCAGGGGTCAAACAAAATCAGAGTTGAGCTTCCTGATGTTCAGGATTCAGACAAAGCTGTTGAGACTCTCGGTGCAACTGCACAGCTTGAGTTCAGAGATGCCAACGGCGCAACAATCATGACAGGTGACCAGGTAAAAGAAGCTAAGTCAGAATACGGTCAGACTCAACAGGGTATGACTAAAAGCCAGTATTATATAAGCATGACCTTTACAGATGAAGGCCGTGAGAAGTTCTCTGAAGCTACAAGAACTGCCGCTTCACAGTCATCATCAGGCATGAATTATATCGAAATCACAATGGATGGCAATACACTTACAAGGCCATCTGTTAGACAGCAGATTGACAGTGAGTCTTGTATAATTGAAGGTGAATTTACAGCAGAAGAAGCAAAGGCTCTTGCTGCAAATATCAGTTCGGGCCGTTTGCCTTTCTCACTTAAAACTGACGAAGTTAAAGTGGTTAGTGCCACCCTCGGTGAAGAAGCTCTCAATAAGGCTATAACAGCGGGTATTATTGGTTTGATTTTGGTTATGCTGTTTATGCTTATAATGTATCGTTTGCTCGGTTTAATGGCGGACATTGCACTGTTGTTCTATGTATCAGTTGTACTGATTTGTATTTCAGTGTTCCATGTTAACCTCACATTGCCGGGTATTGCAGGTATCATACTGGCAATAGGTATGGCGGTTGATGCCAATGTCGTTATATTTGAGCGTCTAAGAGAAGAACTTAAACTCGGTAAGACAGTAAGAAGTGCGGTTGACGCAGGATTCAACAGAGCGCTTTCTGCCGTTATCGACTCAAATGTTACAACAATCATTTCTGCTGCTATCCTCTGGTGGCTCGGAATAGGTACAATCAAGGGCTTTGGTTTGACACTCCTTATGGGTGTTGTAATTTCAATGTTCTCAGCAATTTTTGTTACCAAGTTCCTGCTCAAGCAGATGATTGGTATGAACGTGAAAGCACCGTGGCTTTATGGTCTCAATAAGAACAAGACCGGTGCTGAAAGCGTGAAAGGAGGAGAAGCGTAATGTTTGATATAATGAAAAAGAAATGGATATTCTTTGGAATCGCCATTGTACTTTGTTTAATCAGTGTTGTTTCTCTGCTTTTTCAGGGATTTAATCTTGACACAGACTTTTCAGGTGGTATTGCTCTTACATATGAGGTAGGAAGCGACTTTAATACATCTGATATCGAAGCAATAGTAAGCGAAGCTCTCGGCGCAAACAAGAGCGCATCATCAGTTCAGAAGTCAGGCAGCGATGTTATTATAAAAGTTGGATATGACAAGGGTTTGTCAGATGATGAGAGAACAGAATATTCTTCAACAACAAAAGATGCCATCACAACTGCTCTTGCTTCTAAATATGGCAACGCTGTTGTTGATGAAACAGCAGCTCTGGAATCCGATGTTTTTACAGATACTGAATCAGCGGCTGCTGAACCAACAGAAGCTGTAACAGATGCGGCAGCGGATACTTCTGCTGATAACGCAGCGGCTATAACAGCGGACGTGGCAGATACAACTGAAAGCGCTGCACTTGAAAGCGGTGTTAGACTAAAGAGCATGGACGATATTTCTCCGTCATCAGGTCAGGAACTTGCAAGAAGCGCATTTTGGATGTCATTACTTGCATGTGCGGCTATATTGGTTTATATCACATTGAGATTTGAATTCACATCAGGCTGCGTTGCTATTGTCGCACTTGTTCATGATGTATTGCTTCTTCTCGGAGTATACTCATTATTCAGATGGTCTGTAAACATTAACTTTATTGCTGCGGTTTTGACTGTTCTTGGTTATTCAATCAATAATACAATCGTTATTATGGACAGAATCCGTGAGAACACACGTCATTCAAGAAAAGAATCATATGGCGAAATTGCTAATAACAGTGTATGGCAGACAATGACACGTTCGATAAACACCACAGTAACTACACTTCTTACAATCGGTATGGTTTATATTCTGGGTGTTGCATCGATTAAAGCGTTTGCGCTTCCGATTATTATCGGTATAGTTGTTGGTTTCTATTCATCTGTATTTATTACAGGTCCGCTGTGGGCAACATGGAAGGATTCAGCTGTAAAGGCTAAGAAGGCAAATACAGCAGCAAAGAAAAAGTAATTATTAAAATCGATTACATGGGCAGGCGTATTTTAAAAGCGTCTGCCTTTTTGTGTTAAAAATAAAATTTATATTGACAATATTAAATATTTGTTATAAACTATCTGATATACAATATTGATAGGAGGAGTATATATGTCAGTTTTAGTATGTGGCGGTGCAGGTTATATAGGCAGTCACACGGTTGCTGAACTATTGGATAGAGGAGAAGATGTTGTTGTTGTCGATAATCTTCAGAAAGGGCATAAAGAGGCTGTTCTTGGCGGAAAGCTGATGATTGGTGATTTGCGTGACAGTGACTTTATGGATAAGGTGTTTACTGAAAATGACATAGAAGCCGTTATCCAATTTGCTGCTGATTCTTTGGTCGGTGAAAGCGTAGAGGATCCGCTTAAATACTATAACAATAATGTTGTTTCAACATTGTGTCTGCTGACAAAAATGAATCAGTACGGCGTCGATAAGATTGTATTTTCGTCAACGGCAGCGACTTACGGTGAGCCTAAGAATGTACCAATTATGGAAACTGATCCGACTGTTCCTACCAATCCGTACGGCGAGACAAAACTTGCGGTTGAAAAGGCGCTCAGATGGTGCTGTGATGCATATGATATAAAGTATACGGCTTTGCGCTATTTTAACGCGGCAGGTGCACATATAAGCGGTAAGATAGGTGAGGATCATAATCCTGAGTCACACCTTATACCGATTATTCTTCAGGCAGCTTTTGGAAAAAGAGATTGTATTACCATTTTCGGTGATGATTATAATACAGAGGACGGCACATGTGTCCGCGATTATATTCATGTGACCGATTTGGCAGATGCCCATATTCTTGCACTTGAAAAGATGAGAAAAGACGGCAAGTCTAACATATATAACTTGGGTAACGGAAACGGATTTTCAGTTAAAGAAGTTGTCGAGATTGCACGCAAGGTTACAGGTGTGAATATTAAAGCAGAGCTTGGCGAGAGACGTCCCGGTGACCCGGCAATACTTGTGGCAAGTTCTGAAAAGGCTAAAAAGGAACTTGGATGGAAGCCTAAATATTATGATTTGAGTACTATTATTGAAACCGCATGGAAGTGGCATAAGGAACATCCGAACGGTTTTCAGAGCTAATAATATATTTGAGGTTTAATATGGAACAATCAAAAATAGACAGAATTAATGAACTTGCTAAAAAAGCGAAGTCTTTTGAGGGTTTGACAACTGAAGAAGAATCAGAGCGTGCTGCGCTCCGCAGAGAATATATAGAAGATGTTAAGAGAAATCTTCGCGCTCAGCTCGATAATATAGAGGTTGAGTATCCGAATGGTGAAGTGACTCCACTTAAAAGGAATCAAAAGAAGTAGGTTAAAGGAATGATGAACAATGAAAACGGTGTTAGCGGCATTTAATGCCAGATATTCACATTCTTCGCCGGCCGTTAGGTATCTGCAAAAATATAACAGCAGATTTGATATTGAGGTTTTAGAGTTTTCAATAAACGACAGTCTTGATTCCGTATATAAAAAACTTTTAAAAAGCGGTGCAGATGTGTACTGCTTTTCTTGTTATATCTGGAATATTGAGATTATATTGAAAGTTTCGCAGCGGCTTAAACTTGCCATGCCGGATATAAAAATTGTTTATGGCGGACCTGAAAGTGGATATAATTCAGATGCACTTTTAAGCAGATATGATTTTATTGATTGCATTATAAAGGGTGAAGGTGAATACGCGCTTGGCGAAATCCTTGAAGTAATCGAAAACGGCGGAACACCGAATAAATTTATAAACGGCAGATGCCTTGATATGAGCAGAGTGGTTCAGTTGTATACTGCTGAGGACATAAAGGACTTGAAAGGAAAAATAATCTATTTTGAAACATCACGAGGCTGTCCGTTTAATTGTGCGTATTGTTTATCATCCGCCGAACATGGTGTCAGATACTTTCCTATGGAATATGTCAAGCAAGGTCTTGATTTGTTGTTTAGTGAAAATGTACCGCTTGTAAAGCTAATAGACAGAACTTTTAACAGTGACGAAAATCGAGCAATTGATATAATTGAGTATATAATAAAAAATTCAAAATCAACACGCGTGCATTTTGAGATAGAAGCTGAAATAATGTCTGATAGAATTATTAAGGTACTGAATAATGCTCCGAAGGATATGTTTCAGCTTGAAATAGGTATACAGAGCATAAACCAAAAGACGCTGAGTTCAGTCAACAGAAGATTTAATGCAGAAAAAACAAAGTCAAATATATTAAAACTCATGCGACCGCATAATATTCATATTCATCTTGATTTAATCGCAGGGCTTCCGTATGAGGATTATAAGTCATTTTCGCGTTCATTTGACTATGTTTATTCAATGAAGCCGGACATGCTTCAGCTCGGGTTTTTAAAGGTTTTATCAGGCACAGATATTGAGCGTTTTAATCATGATATTTCTGCTGTTTCATATCCTCCTTATGAGGTTGTTGCTACAAAGTGGCTGTCAGCATCTGATATGATTAAATTAAAAGATGTTGAAGAAGCAGTTGAACAATTCTATAACAGCGGCAGATTTATTGAAACAATCAATGCGCTTGAAAATTTTGATGAGTTCAGGGGCTCGCCGTTTAGTCTTTATGAATTTTTAGGCAATGCGCTTATTAGTAAGTCTGAGAATGGAAAAATAAAGCAAACAAAATTGTACGATATAATTTATGAATATTTTGGTGACAGGATTATTTTTGAGCTTGCAAGGGATTTTTTAAAACACAATAAAACATCGCCGTTGCCGTATTATTTAGAAAGAAGCATGTCAAAAAACTTAAAAAAGAGATATACTGAGCTGTTGACCGACCTAGAGTTCATGGATAAGTATAGGATAACGAATGAATTGAAGGATTTAAGATTTGAGAACATTTTAGGCAGAGTATACGTTTCTGATTATAAAAATAATTTGTTTTACGATATAACTGAGTATTTTGAATAAACAAAAATGACCGATTTATATTTTCGGTCATTTTAAATTGCATTGTTTAATTATTAACTGTTGTTTCAGTAGTTGCTTCAATTGTTGTCTCTAAACCGGCGGTTGATTTAGGGGTGATTGATGCAGGCGGCTGAGTCGGAGGCGTTTTACTGCTTATCACCTCAGAAGTTTGTGAACCGTCAGAGTTTATAGTCGTTTTTGTTACAGTAACAGAGTTTCCGTCATTTTGGACATCAAGTGTGACATTGGGCTTTTTAACCATCGAACCAACAATTTTGACAGAAAGCACACCGCTGTTTGCGCTGATTAAAACTCTTATCGGATAATCAGTGCTGTTTTTAAATATAAATTCAGGACCGCCCCATGACACTGTTGCATCCATTCCTTTTGGAACATAACTTACATCTTTTGAATGTGATACACGGTTTGTGACGCTCAAACCTGCTCTTGCAACTGCACAGTATATAGTGGATGAAACCTGACATATACCGCCGCCATAATCCATTTCACTGACAGTTTCACCTTTTTTAACGATATATACGGGAGCTTTTTGATACCCTGTGGAGGCTTTTCTCTCACCGACAATTTTGTTAAAATCAAAGGATTCACCGGGTAAAAGCTCTATACCGTTGATTGTGTTAGATGCGGTTCTTATATTGCTTGCGCGTGCCGCGCTACTGCTGCCGTAGTCAGTGGAGTAAGAACCGAGAGTGTCCTCGTATAGTATGCTTTGCAAAAACTCAGCGCTGACTGCTGAATTTACGATTTGTACAGGAACGCTGTATTCCTGCTGAGACTGCTTAACAGCGGCTTCAATATCAGATTTATTAACTACAATCTGTGGCTTGTCGGGAACGACATATACTTTGTTGTTATCATCTTTGGCGTAATATGCTTCAGAAGCAGGAGCCGTAATATAGTTATAGAACTCGTCAATATCAAGTTTATGAGCCTTTGATGTCTCGGGAACAAAATCTACATCGCCAAAATTAAAGGTGTAGATTTCATTTTCAACCATGCGTACTGCTTTCTCGAGGTTGACTTTAACACCGTCTTGAGGTTTTGCAATAATTATATTATTATCGGCTATTCTATAGGTATAACCGAGAGCCTCGCGTTCGTGCGGAGAGCATATATCGCTTATTGCTCCGATAAGAGAGTCTTTGTCATATGCCAGAGCAGGTTCGATTTTATTACCGGCGAACATACTTTTGGTATACTTAACTATTTTAGTCCAAAACCCGCTTTTTTCTCTTCCGCATAAATACGCATCACTTGCCATCTGCTCAGGTTTGAACTGCATTGAAAGATTTTTAACTTCAATTGTGGAGCTGTCACCCATACATGAGAAGTTTATAGTCTTGCCTTCAAGTTTATCCTCAGAGTATTCCTGAGTTAGAGTGCTTAAAGCTTCTTCTTGTGACATGCCGCCTACGTTAATATTTGCGATATATGTATGCGGCATAATATCGTCATAACTGTTGACGTAAATTCCATAACCAGCTGCACAGACTATAGCAGCAGCGGCAGTTATAACTGCAATTCGTCCAAACTTGCCGGAATGTTTTTTTGGTGTATCATCACTATCTGACAAACCAACATCAGATTTAACTTCTGATTCAGCTTCAGCTTCGGTTTCTATAGTTTCTTCATCCGACGAAGAATTGTTTTTCATATTATCATTATTTTCTTTCATAAATATTTCACCTACATAAATATAAATTTCTAAAATTAATAGCTTTTTAAACCATTATCCCACATTTTTCGACAAAAATCAATAGAATTACACTATTTTAAATATATTGTAATAAAACTATTTTTAATACATATAAATTCTTATTCTCCGAGAAGATTTGATACAAATTGAGCGGCTGTTCTGCCTGAAAATCCATTATACTGTATCTGCCATGTCAGAGCTTTTGAGCGGATACTTTCGTCCATTTCTATATTCTCACGTTTTAGCATCTCTTCAACGATAGTTAAATATTCGTTCTGTGTCGGAGTAAGGAAGCTCAGGTTAATACCAAATCTTGATGCAAGCGATTTCCTCTCGGCAAGCGCTTCGCTTCTGTGTATTTCGTCACCGCCGTCACGGTCTGACCATGTCTCTTTAATTAGATTACGTCTGTTAGAAGTTGCATAAATCAGTACGTTTCCGCCTCTTGACTCAGCCTGACCGTCAAGTGCAACTTTCAGAGCCTTATAACTCATATCATCAGGTTCAAAAGATAAGTCGTCTATAAAGACAATATATTTAAGAATTTGGTTGCTTATGTTATTAAAAACCAGAGTTAAGTCATCTAAATCGGACTTTTTGAGTTCTATAAGTCTCAGACCTCTGTCTTTGAACATATTAAGACATGCCTTGACGCATGAAGATTTGCCCGTGCCTACGCTTCCGCTCAGTAATATATCGTTTGCAGGTTTGCCGTTTACAAAACTTTCAGTATTTGCTATAAGAATACGTTTTTGATGTTCAAGTCCGGTTAGGTCATTAAAAGTAATCGGGTCTATATTGAGTATACCTTTAAATCTTTTGTTTTCCCATTTTAAGGCTGCGTAAGCAGATGACTTGCCGGTTCCAAAGATTTCGGCATGTGCAAGGAACGAACCCATAAGTGCCTCGCGTGAAGAAGAAGCGAGCATTCCTTCAATTGAACGCGTATATCCGTGCAGTCCTGTATTAACAGGCTTTGATGCAATAGAAGAAACAGATACCAGTCCGCTTTCTTTAAATAGTTTGTCCCAATTTACGCAAAGAATTTCATTATATATTGTCTTTATATCGCTGCGCAGGAAGTCTCTCACATTTTCTGGATTTGGCAGATTATCCTGTTCCAGCATTGCGCGCAGTACATATTCATCTATCAAATCCATGTCGGTCAGCCTGTTCTCCGAGAATGTTATAAGATGTCTCGCTGCCTTAAAATATGCGTCTGTATCGCCGTTATTTTTAAATTTGAGCAGTGATTTCACAATCTCATCTTTGTTTAAATTGTTAAAAATAAATAAATTCATAAATATCCCTTCTTAAAAATCTTGTTAAGCTGTTTGCACGCTGATTATAGATTATCTATCGCAAGTTTAGCTGTATATTTAGCTTGATTAACCGCTTCTTCCGATGACAGTTTGAGTGAAGATGTTATTTCATCATATTTTGATATAACTTCGTCAATATATCGGTTTAGAGTCATTGGATTTAAGCCCTCAACAGGCAAAGTATACTGCTGGTTAAGTTCATCCATAACCGCTGATATTTTCGGGTCATATATAAGTCCGATTATCGGCGTGTTGGTTGCCGCTGCATATATCAGTGTATGCAGCCTCATGCCAATTATCAGTTTGGCGCGCTTTGTAAGTCCCAATATTTCAGAAGGCGTCAAATTTTCCGGCGCAACAACTGCGGACTTTGATTTGATAGCAATGCGTTTTGATATTTCAACATCCTTAGGGCACTGCATGGGTATAATTACACATTCAAGACCGTAAGCGCTTTTTGCATATTTTGCAGCATCTGCAACAGCGTTCTCAAATTCTTTGCCGAGATTCTTCCAGGGACGTACCGAAATACAGATATATTCATCATCTGTTTTAAGACCCATTTTTCTGATAATTTTATTCACTGTTTCATCGTTTGTCGGTTTAAGAGTGAAAGCAGGATCCGCCGTAACCAAAATGTTTGGATTATTTACGCCGATTTTTGTCAGCTCATCTTTTGATGACTGTTCTCTAAGTGTAATTAAATCAACTCTGTCAAGTACCTTTTGTACTTTTTTATAATTATGCTTGTTTTGTATCGGACCGATGCCGTTTGCATATAACATAACCTTTGTGTTTCGCATCAGCGCAAGTTTGATTACAGAAAGATAATATGCGAGTGATTTATCGCTCGTAATATCTTGTATAAGGCTTCCGCCGCCGCTTATGAGCAAAGAGGTATATTTTAGTTTTTTAAATATCTTAATAAAGTCAAACCTGTGTATAGAGTCTACACCGTAAACTGATTTTGTCTGAACAGGGTTGTTAGACAGCGCCAGAATAGGTATATCAGGTTTCAGCTCTTTAAGGTTACTGACAATTGCTTGAAGAATCGAATCATCACCGCTGTTGTCA
>CAOKIL010000022.1 GCA_948468535.1 uncultured Eubacteriales bacterium | reverse complement strand
CTGCATACAGTCTGGCGATACTGTTCCATGTTATCGGCCCTACAACTCCTCTGGGGTCTAAACCGAAAAGATTTTGATATGCCAAAACTGCTTCTTCTGTATCATTACCGAAGTATCCTGTTACCGTGACCTTGGGTATTTCATTATATACATCGGATATTGCAGACAAATATGTTTGCAGTGTGGTTACATTTTCGCCCGATGAACCTCTGTATAACGTCACTCCGGGATAAGGTTTGATGTTTGCGCCGAGATAGTCAGACGGCAGCGTACTTAAAATAGAAAAATACAGTTCATACATGCTGTTCCATGTTGCTTCATCAACAGCGCCGGTAATCGGCAAACCATACGCTTGCTGATATGCCCTTACAGCATTTTCTGTATTTGGACCAAATATTCCGTCGATTGCAACTTTAGGAATAAAGTCGTTAAATGTTGAAATAAATTCAAGATAGAATTGCAGAACTCTGACATTTGAACCACTGTCACCGATCTGAGCATAGTTTGTATACTGTTTTGTAACAAATTCAAGATCTATTGCCTCTGCATCAAGTTCAGATAATCTTTTGACAGCAGTGTATATTCTAAACATCTTATACCATGTAGCTTTTCCTACAATTCCATCAGCGGTCAAGTTAAATATTCTTTGGAATTCTTTTACAGCGTCTTCGGTTATGACATCAAAGTAACCATCCGGATAAGCGATTTTAGGTATTGCGGGATAGTTTCTTGAAATAGTATTGAGTATAATTTGAAATCTCTTTACATCAAATCCGGAATCTCCTAGTTTGAGCGGTGTTCCGGGATATAAATCTCTGTATTCACCAAATGTTAAACCATCAATAATTACTATGTCATCACCGTAATAGTATCTTAATATCTCAATAGGAGTGTAACCTTGATTGGCAAGATCTACTGTTCCCCACTGCGAAAGTCCGCCCGGACAAGTTGATGTTGTACCATTGCAGTATCTCGGAAAAATAGGATTTTGATTACCTTCTCTTGCGATATAACTGTTAAATATCTCATCAACTATCTGACTTATATTATCAAAAAAGTTTCGCCCGTTTATAAAAGCCTGATCATACGCTTCAAGATTGGTAATATCAAAATTATACCCCTGTGCACGATAATGGAAAGTATAAAGTCTATTAAGTATAAATGTGATTTGTGCATAAATATTTGCAATTATTGCGTCTCTCGGCCATGTCGGATAAATCTCGCTTGAAGCAACATTTTTAATATAATCCGTAAACGATACAGTTACATTTTGTACGCTTATATCGTCAGGGGCACCAAGATGAACAACAACTGTATTAGGTATAGGAACCATTGTATCCAAAAAATCACCTCCTGTTTTAAAGGCGCAATGGTTAGTTAATTAATAATATTACTTCTGGCTTTCGCGAATAGGTATAAGTTCTATGTTTTGAATCGACTCAATTTGGTCAAATACCATTGCGTTTTGTAATGTACTGTTTGTTGTGTATCCATCTATGTCGCTTGTAATTTTGTATACAGCATATGGTCTGAGGGTATTTTGCGCTTGTTGAGATAAAAATAATGATGGTGCAGGCAATGATATTGATTCAGTTCGTCCGCTTGAATCAGTATATTTTGTTTCGCTAACATTTTGAGTCTGGGGTTCATCTGATGTAACTGTTATTTTAACGTTTTCAATAGGAATAGCCTGACCAGCGGTAAATGCCTGAATAATCAGATTTCCGTTGCCGGTGTACGGAACCTGAACTTGTTGATCTTCATTTAAATTTGCTCTTGTTGCTTGACTGCCTATGTGAGGATTTGATTGAATTCCTTCTGCCAAACCTCTGTTAAAATTATGAATTGTACTTTCATCAAGCGTATTTCTTCTATGTGCAGAAGCAGAGGGCGAATTATTATTTTGAGCAGAATTAGAATTATTGTTTGTCGGATACAGAGGATTATTTGATGAAGTATTTTCATCGCCAGTATTGTTATTGTTGTTTCTATTGCCTGAATCGGTTGAATTGTTTGAAATCGTTTTTAAGCTCTGATTGTTTTCAGATGAGTTTTGACTGTAGTTTGTTGGCGTTTGTTCTGTTGATGCCGCCACGCTGTCATCAGCAGCGGGCATGAAACCATGAAAATATTTGTTCATAAAATATCACACTCCTGCATTATAATATGCAGAAGTGTGAATTGTGTGTTCGATTTATCAGGTATATGGTAATATCCTTAGCCGAGTATAATCAGCTCTTTAGTCAAATTTGTAAAGTTTTCAATTCCGTTTTGTTTTACACAAATCAGATCCTCTATTCGTACTCCGCAGAAACCGTAAATATAAATACCCGGTTCACATGAGACGACCATGTTTTCCTCAAGTACTATTTCAGACGTTGGTGATAAGTTTGGAAGCTCGTGTATAAGTAATCCCACTCCGTGACCGAGAGAGTGACCAAAGTAATCACCGTATCCGTTTTGTGTAATATATTCTCTTGCAGCAAAGTCAGGAACGCAGCCTTTTATACCGCATTTTATTGTATCAATACCAATTTGCTGAGCCTGTTTTACAATCTCATATATCTCTTTTTGTTGTTTACTCGGATCACCTACAGCTACGGTTCGTGTCATATCAGAACAATAGCCTTTATATTTACACCCGAAATCCATCAACACAAAATCACCGATTTTAAACTTGTGATTGCTCGGCATACCGTGCGGAAGAGCAGTTCTTTCAGATGATAATACAATTGTATCAAATGATGTGCCATCTGCACCTTGTTTTTTCATATAGTATTCAAGTTCAGCGGCAATATCGCACTCGGATACACCGGGTTTAATGTACTTTATAACATGATTAAAGGCATCAACGCTTATTTGTTCTGCCTGCCTTATAAACTCAAGCTCTTTATCGGATTTTATCATTCTAAGGCGTTCGATTTCTGCAGACTTAGGTATAAATTCAAATTTATTAAATACTTCGATATATTTATTATATGTTGAAGCACTCATATATTCGTCCTCAAAAAGAATATATCTGATATTATTTGTATTAAGCTTGTCGGAAATCATATCTGCCAGAGGATTTTTTAAACCAAATTCTAATACCTCAAAGCCTTTTTCTGCCTCTTCTTTTGCTATACCTGTGTATCTGGAATCAACAAATATATATGAAGCATTATCACAAATCAGCACAACACCTTCGCCGCCCGAAAAACCGCTGAAATACCGCATATTATGAGGTGAATTGAGCATTATCGCAGTATCTTTAGATAAGTTTAAACTTTCATGAATATTCTTCATATCAGCGAAATACCTCCTTTAGTTTTGACATAAAAACTCTCTGTACATATTTTGCATTTGTACAGCGTCAACAGTTTGGGTTCCTGCGGATTCACAGATAATCCGCGGAGTTAAATTTCTCTCAGCAAGAATTTCTGCAATAGGTTCAAAGTCCGGTTCAAATTCTTTTTCTGCCATTGTATGATGTTTCTTTTCACCGGCATTTGTGTATTCAATTCTTGAATAGTGTGCATGGAAGTTTTTTGCACGATACTCGCCAAGTTTATTATGAATCTTATCAAATATTTCTAAGATGGACTCTTTTGAATTGTACTGTCCAAGTGACATTGCGTTAACATGACCAAAATCTATTGTTGGAATTATACGTTCGTCAATTAAGCAAAGTTTAATAACTTCATCGACATTTCCAAGCTGTTTCACCTTTCCCATAGTTTCGGGACAGAGATGTATATTTTCAAATCCATTTTTGTCAGCTTCTGCTACAGCTTTTTTTAAAGTATCTGAAGCAAGCGCGAGTGCTTCTACTCTTGTGATTTTTCCGCATGAGCCTGAGTGTATTACTATACGGTCCGCACCCATATGTTTTGCAACATTTAGCGTCGAGAGAATATAATTTATGCTATTATCACGTTTTTCTTCTTCGGTAGATGAAAGACTTATATAATATGGTGCATGAATTGATAGTCGGATATTTTTTTCCTTTGCAAGTTCTCCGAAATCTTTTGCGGAATCGTCAGAAATTTTTACTCCTCTTCCGCACTGATACTCAAATGCTGAAAGATTATTTTTGTAAAGCCAATCGGCAACTTGGTATATACTGCGGTTTCCTGCTTCATAAAAGTCCTCGGAATTTCCTGCCGGTCCAAACAGAGCAAATTCTTCTATTCTATTATTTATACTCATATTATATGCACCTCTTTAATATTAACCTTTCAAAATAACGTTTTAAATGAACAAACCAGTGTTCATTATCGGAAATTGATTTCACAAATACAGTGTGCATTTTCATGCGTTTGCCTCCATATATGTCTGTGAAAAGCTGATCACCGACAAGCGCTGTGTTTTGAGGTTTGACTTTCATATTTCTGCATGCCGCTGCAAGATAACGCTTTCGTGGTTTTAACGCTTTTGCATAATATGATTCGCGTAAAGATTCAGCAAATATTTTAACGCGCTTTGTATTATTATTTGATACAAGAAAAGTTTTAAACCCGTATTCATGAAGCTTATTGAACCATTTTACTGTATGTTCCGGCGCAATAATGTCATCGTATGTTACCAAAGTATTGTCAATATCAAACACAAATGCGTCTATACCAAGTGATTTCATATTTTCTAAATCAAGCTCATAAATATCATCAATAAATATATCGGGCTTGAACATATTTTCAAGTATACCCATAAAACATCCTCCAACAATCAAAACAAAGCGTAATAATTTATAATAAAAAGGGTCGAGAAAGCCTCGACCCCAATAATTCAAAATTAACATCCAAAATAGTATAATATTTATTCGTTATACAAAGTCTAAACATCCGCTTTCGCAGCCTGCTAACAATCAAGCCGGACATTTAAGCAAACATAAGACAAGGAATGTCAATAACAGAAAGCAAATTAATATTTACGCTTTCTGGCAGCCTCGGATTTCTTCTTGCGTCTTACGCTGGGCTTTTCGTAATGTTCTCTCTTTCTAACCTCAGATAAAACACCGGCCTTAGCACAAGAACGCTTAAAGCGACGAAGCGCACTGTCAAGCGACTCATTTTCTTTAACTCTGATTTCTGCCATTTTTACTTCCCTCCCTCCGAGTATTATACAACACTTAGAAGTCAAAAAAATCCTACTCGAACAATTATACTCATAAACTATGTTCCTGTCAAGTGCTTTATGCAGATTTTTTATTTTTTTGTTGTGTAAACTTTTGTATGGATTATGCTGTTATAGTAAAAAATTTTTTATTAATTCTTTACTTGCATAATTTATTATGCTATAATATTGTTTAATACATAATTTGGAGATGAAAGAATGCCGATAAAAGTAACAGACAGTCTCCCGGCGATAGAGACATTAAATGGTGAAAATATATTTGTGATGACCGAAACGCGGGCTATCACACAGGAAATTCGTCCTCTTGAAATATTAATATTAAATTTGATGCCTAAGAAAATAGAAACAGAAACTCAACTTTTAAGAGTTCTTGGTAACACGCCTCTTCAGATAAACGTTAGTTTTATGCACACAAAGAGTTATGAATCAAAGAACACATCTAAAAGTCATATTGAAACTTTCTACAGCACGTTTGATGAATATAAAGCAAGGAAATTTGACGGACTTATTATCACAGGCGCACCTGTTGAATGTATGAGATTTGAAGACGTCAGCTATTGGGATGAGCTATGCGAAATTATGGAATGGTCTAAAACAAATGTGACATCAACTTTTCATATATGCTGGGGAGCTCAGGCAGGATTGTATTATCATTACGGAGTACCAAAGCATGATATGGATAAAAAAGTTTTTGGTGTTTTTGAGCATTATGTTGTGCCTGAGAAGAAGCATAAAATACTTCTTCGCGGCTTTGACGATAAATTCTGGGCTCCTCATTCACGGCATACCGAAACCCGTGAAGAAGATGTTATAAAGGTTCCTGAACTTGAAATTTTAGCTCGTTCTGAGCAAGCGGGAGTATATATAATAACTGCAAAAAGTGAACGGCAGTTTTTCGTCACAGGTCATTCGGAATATGATAATATTACTCTTGCAAACGAATATTTTCGTGATAAAGAAAAGGAGCTCAATATTGAGATTCCGAAAAACTATTTCCCCAATAATGACCCAAGTCTGGAACCTCCTGTTACATGGCGTTCGCATGCCAATCTTTTATATTCAAATTGGCTGAATTATTTTGTATATCAAACTACACCGTACGATATTAATAATATTAATAACTAAAATATAAGCATCTGTTTATAAAGCAGATGCTTATATTTTATATGGCAAAAAATCAGTGATTATATTTCAAAAATATAAGCTGTATTTGAAAAGAAACAATACAAATTATTAAGAACCGAAATATTTAGATTTTTTACTGAATAAACATAAAAAATTGTGGATAACTTCGCAGAATACTAAAATTTACATTTATCAACAATGCTCATCGGTGGAAAATGTGAATAACTCTGTTGATAACTGTATAACAGGACGTTTGAGACAGTGGAGAACAAGCTATTTTTTGAAATATTTTTGTATTTATTTTGTAACATTCTTGAAACATAGCAAAATATCAAATATAAAAACAATGCAAATTAATAAAAAATAATTTTATAAATTACTACTGAAATATTGTTGTGCAAATTACTTCTCATCAAGTTTTTTCTTTATTCTTTGCAGTGCATTATCTATTGATTTTTCAGGTTTGTCAATTATTTCTGCTATTTCACGATATGACATACCTTCAAGATGAAGAATAAGAACTCTCTTTTCCAGTTTACTTAGCTTATTTTCAATTTCTTTTTCTATATCGCCGATTTTTTCACGCATTATATAGAGATTTTCAGGGTCAATTGATTCGCGTTCTGCAACAGTTTCTATCAGGGTACGTTCAGAGTCATCGTCATATACAGGTTTGCTTAAAGAAATATAAGTATTAAGCGGCTGATGTTTTTGTCTGTCAGCAGTCTTAATAGCGGTAAAAATTTGGCGTTTAATACAAAGTTCAGCAAAGCTGTGAAATGAAACATCCTTATCGCTGTCAAAGTCACGAATTGCCTTAAAAAGTCCAATCATACCTTCCTGAACTAAGTCGTCATTATCACCGCCGACTAAAAAATATGCTTTCGCCCTGGATCTTACAAGGTTTTTATATCTATTAAGCAAATATTCTTCCGCTTCTCTTCCGTTTTTTTTTTGTGCAAGATAAACAAGCTCTTCATCTGTTAGATTCTTATATTCAGTATTCATAGCGGTTACCTTTCTTATTTTAAAAGGCTGCCTTACCAAAGCAAGACAGCCATGTAAAATATCTTTATAATTATTTAACCAATGCCAAAGTTTCTCTTGCAATAGCAAGCTCTTCATTAGTGGGGATAACCATAACTTTAACTTTACTGTCAGATGTTGATATGTAAGTTTCCGTTCCTCTGACGCCGTTCTTTTCATCGTCAATTGTTATACCAAGGAATCCAAGATACTCGCATATTTTCTTTCTTGTGTCACAGTCATTTTCACCGATACCGCCGGTGAATGAAATTGCGTCAACACCGTTCATAGCGGCTGTGTAAGAACCAATATACTTTGCAACACGGTAAATAAATGCGTCAAGAGCTATCTTAGCACGTTCATTTCCGTCAGAAGCTGCAGCAGACAGGTCACGGAAGTCGCTTGATACACCTGAGATACCGAGAACACCTGACTTTTTATTCAGAACATCGAGAACCTCATCAACAGTCATATTTTCATTGTTAGCAATAAACTGTACAACTGCAGGGTCAAGATCACCGCTTCTTGTACCCATAATCAGTCCCTCAAGAGGTGTAAGTCCCATACTTGTATCAACGCACTTTCCGCCAATCGAAGCAGAAACACTTGCTCCGTTACCGAGATGACATACAATTACCTTGCAATTATCTTTGTCAAGGTCAGCAAATTGAATAGTTCTGCCCGATACAAACTTATGACTTGTACCGTGGAAGCCATACTTTCTAATGCTGTATTTTTCGTAATATTCATAAGGAATAGCATACATATATGCCTTTGATGTCATGCTCTGACCAAATGCTGTATCAAACACTGCAACCTGAGGAGTTCCAGGCATAGCATCTTCACATGCTTCTATACCGATAAGATTGGCTGGATTGTGAAGAGGTCCGAGTGGGAAGCAGTCTTTTACTACTTTTTTTACATCATCGGTTACAATAACCGAATCACTGTAATATTGTCCTGCATGAAGAACTCTATGACCTACTGCAGCAATGTCATTAATATCTGATATTACGCCGTGATCTCTGTCAATAAGTGCGTCAAGAACCATTTGTACGGCTGTCTTATGTGTAGGCATCGGTTTCTCTTCAACGTATTTATCCTTGCCTTCCGGAGTATGGGTTAGCTTAGAACCGTCTATTCCAATTCTCTCACAAAGACCCTTTGCCAATACTTCTTCTGTATCTGTTTCAATAAGCTGGTATTTAAGTGATGAACTACCGGCATTTATTACTAAAACTTTCATTGTTGTTTAACCTCCAAAATTTTATAAAATTAAACTTAGTGATTATTCTTGATTCTGTGCCTGAACGCATGTGATAGCAACAACACCTGCAATATCTTCTGCGCTGCAGCCTCTTGAAAGATCGTTTACAGGTTTAGCCATACCTTGTGTCATAGGACCGTATGCTTCAGCTTTTGCCAAACGCTGAACCAACTTGTAGCCGATATTTCCTGCATCAAGATTCGGGAATATAAGAACATTAGCCTGTCCTGCTACATCGCTGTCAGGAGCTTTAAGTGCAGCAACACTTGGTACAATAGCTGCATCAAGCTGAAGTTCACCGTCAAGCTTGATATCAGGAGCAATTTCCTTAGCCTTTTCAGCCGCATTTCTAACCAAGTCAACCTGTTCTGATTTAGCGCTGCCGTATGTAGAATACGAGAGCATAGCAACTTTAGGCTCTCCGCCGACAAGGCTCTTATATGATTTTGAAGATGAAACAGCAATCTCAGCTAACTTTTCTGAATCAGGATATTCATTAAGACCACAGTCAGAAAATACAAAAGTACCGTTATTGCCATATTCACAATCAGGAACCATCATCAGGAAGAATGCAGACACAACTTTTGTACCGGGAGCAGTCTTAATTGTCTGCAGTGATGCGCGCATTACGTCTGCAGTAGCGTGTACAGCGCCTGCAACCATGCCGTCTGCTCTGCCTGTTTTTACAAGCATACATCCAAAATAAAGTACATCTTTCACCTTTTTGAGAGCTTCTTCTGGAAGCATACCTTTTTTCTTTCTGAGTTCATACAGACCGTTTCCGAGTTCTTCTGTAAGTTCGCTTGTCTCAGGGTCAATAATTGTAGCGCTTGAGATATCTGCGCCGTCTGCAAGAGATTTGATTTTATCCTCGTTACCGAGAAGTATTATATTTGCATAGCCTTCTTTGAGAATTTGAGCAGCAGCATCAATAGTTCTGCGCTCCTCGCCCTCTGCCAGCACTATAGTTTTCTTGTCGGCAGCAGCAACTTCTTTAATTTTGTCGATAAATTTTGACATTGTGTTTACCTCGCTTATATTAAAATAATTATTTTTCATATTAAGTTATGTTATATAACAAAAAAACAATAGTATATTCATATAAATTTTGTTACTAACCAATGATATTATACACCTAAGCTATAATGATTTCAAGTATAATTTCCCAATTTTTTTAAATAATTTTAATTCATCTTAAATAATTTTTATGTTTGACACATTATTTAAATCCATATATAATAAACTTAAACTGATTGGGGTGAAAATATAATGAAGATTTGCGGTATAGTATGTGAATACAATCCGTTTCATAACGGGCATTTATATCAAATACAAATGTTAAAACAAGATTTAGGATTTGATGCTGTTGTCGGAATTATGAGCGGTAATTGGGTTCAAAGAGGCGATGTTGCAGTATTTGATAAACAGACCCGTTCAAAAGCGGCAATATTGAATGGAATGGATCTTGTTATTGAACTGCCGACTATATATGCAATGCAGTCGGCTGAAATTTTTGCTCAAAATGCTATATATATTCTGCAGTCCCTTGGAAACGTAAGTTCTGTGTCTTTTGGTTCAGAGACAGACAGTATTGATATGCTCAAAGACATTGCCGCGCTCCTTGTGAAAGAACCGCCAATGTTCAAAAACATAATACAAAACGTCATGAAGCGCGGCGTACCGTATTTTATGGCGCGTTCTGAGGCAATAGGTAAAATACTCGGTCAAAAACATAAAGAGGCAGCTTCCATGCCTAATAACATCCTCGGAATTGAATATATCAAAGCACTGATAAAGCTGAAAAGTACTATAACACCAATCGCAATAAAACGTCACGGTGCAGGGCATGACGAAGATAAAATATATGGAAACATTACAAGCGCAACATCAATAAGAACTATGATAGCACAGAATGAATCAAATTATCGTGAGTGTATTCCTCAGAATTGTATTGATTTATACAGCAATGCCGCCATACATGATATATCAAAACTTGATAATGCAGTTTTGGCCCATTTTATAAAAGCCTCACCGGCAGATATACAAAATACGCCTGATGTGTCAGAAGGGCTTGAAAACAAAATTATAAAATCTGCCAAAAGCTCAGCAAACATAAACCAACTTTATAATTCTGTAAAATCAAAGAGATATGCCCACAGCCGAATACGCAGAATTATATTGAATTCTTTTCTCGGAATTAATAAAAGCGATATATTATCCATACCAAAATATGTAAAGGTGTCAGACTTTACATACATAGGACAAAAAGTCCTTCACAGTGCTAAAGAAACTTGCTTTTTACCAATCGGAAGAAGCAGAAATGCTGTAAAGGGGATTAACTTTGCAGAACGAATTTGGGACAGAGAACTTATATTTGATAAAATATATGATTTATGTGTATAAAAACCCTCCCTGATAGGGAGGGTTTTTATTAATCAATTCTGATGTACAAATCATCTTTTATCAACGTATATGTTTTTGTGTCAATTGACTTTTCACCGTTTGCAGATATTGTAAATATATGTTTTCCGTTTGATATTGTATTAGAATTTATAATAGTCTTATACGGTATTTGAGTTTGTGTATCTATCACTTTTCCATCGAGAATATATTCAACATAGTTTGTATATTGCTCAGGTTGATATACATATCCGTATATTGGTATATCATAATTTGAGTTATAGACTCTGCCGTTATTTGCTTTTACAAATGTAAATTTTGGTTTTTCATTATATTTAAGCATATACGGTCCGTTTTGTATTGCGTCTTCCATTATCGTTTGATAGTTAGGCTTATATTCTAAGTAAAATCCTATTACCTCTGTATCCATGTCATGATTAAAATACACTATACTTTTAAGCTCCGGATAACGCATTGCTGCATACCAATACATATTTCTTATTCTGGTTTCACCCCATTTATCATCAAAACCTGAAGTTGGGTATGAAAGCCTTGTGACAACGCCGCCTTCACTTATAGCCAAAGGCTTTTTAATATTATTCTTTGTCATAAAGTTAGTAATATATTTAAGCGAATTCGTAGTGTATCCAAAATCTCCTAATGTGAAGTATATTTGAGCTTCACGCGATGTTATTACTTCTGAGTCATCCTCAAACAATAGGCTTGTTAAAAAGTCTTTTTTAGAAAAAGATGACACTCCAATCCAATCAACATATTCATCACCCGGATAGTAGTACCAAAACTGTCTGTCAAGCGATCCGTTATCATTAGGCGACCACATAACAGCAAAGTTCGGATAATCGTTATGAATAATATTTGCGATCTTTCTGAAAGCCTTGACATATGCGGACGGCGAGTCGCCTAAATATCCAATGTTCATTTCGGCGCCAAACCTGACAATTGTTGGCTTATTATACTTGGCTATATTATCAAGCGTCTTTTTGATATACTCATTATTTTCGTCATCAAGAACTAAATTTATATCAACTATGTTCCACGGAACCTGATTCAGACAATCTTTTTCAGGAATTATATAGCTGCTCGGTTTGTTAAAATCTGATTGAAAGTCATCGAATTCGAGATATGATGAATATACACCAAAATCATGAGAAAATATTTCAGGCTTACCTATTTCAGGGTCACCGTTTCCATCACTCACAATACCGGCGTATACACCTCCGTGCGGTTCGTGTTTTGCACCATAATAAACTGCTTCTTTAGGGCTGCCTTCAGTATATATATCAATCTCAGTTTTATTTACAACAGATTCCATATCGCTTAATAAAGCTGACCAATCTTCTACATTAAACCTAAAGTTGTTTATTATAAAAGAATTATTTTCAGGAGTGTATCCGCCTTTCATATTGTAATCTGACCAGCCCCACCATTGATTATATTCATCATTTAAAGAGACCAAATCATCAACACTGACAAAAGCATATCCATCAAGAGCATACGAATCTATTTTAATTCCGTTTATTCTTGTATCAAGAGTAGATTTCGCAGCTTCAAAATTTGTGCATCCAATAAGCTGTGGAGTTGGATTTCCATCTATATTAGGTTCAGATCTCAGGTTAAATATATTTTTATTTGCATCATAATTAATTTCAAAGCCATATCGCGTCATATCATCCATAGAGATGAGAATTTTATCATCACAATAATAACCCTGCATATAATATCCGTCAAAAATAATAGGCATATATGACACAGAATATGTACGGACTTTGCTTCGCTCGGACTCAATATCATTTGAGGATGGGTAAATAGATATTGTCAGCAACAAAGATACTGCAATGGCAGCTATTGCACTAACTAAAAGAAATGAGCTTGATTTAATCACTTTTTTCTTTTTATAATTCATATTTATCCTCCTCTAATGCTTAAAACATTAGACGGCAAATAATAGAAAATTGTTCCCAATATTGGAGAAATATATCTGTTACTTATTGTGCTTGAACAGAGTGCCAACTGACTTTCCACTTAGTATTTCATACAAATTTTCAGGTTTTGAGCCATTAGTCAAAACCATGTCTATCCCGTTATCATTAACAAATTTTGCGGCTTTAAGCTTTGTTTTCATACCGCCTGTACCGCGGCTGGTTCCTTCAGCACCCGCACATGCTTTAAGCTCATCTGTGATTTCACTTACAACAGGAATAACTTTGGCATGTTTGTTAGTCCTTGGGTCAGAGTCATAAAACCCGTCTATGTCTGATAAAATAACGAGCAAATCCGCTCTGACAAGTTCTGCAACGTATGCAGATAATGTATCGTTATCGCCAAACTCAATTTCATATGTGGAAATAACGTCGTTTTCATTAACAATTGGTATTACTCCAAGACCTATCATCGCATCAAAAGCCCTTCGTGCACAGTTATAGCGAGTTTCTTCATCCAGTATAAATTTTGTGAGAAGAACCTGTCCTGTGCTATAACCGTATTCTTTAAAAATCTTATCATATATAGATACAAGACTTGCCTGACCGATTGCGGCTAATGCCTGCTGCATACGAACGGACTCCGGTTTTTCTTTAAGTCCGAGCTTTCCTACACCAACGCCAATGGCGCCGCTTGAAACAAGTACGACTTCGTGTCCCATATTTTTTATGTCAGATATGACACGAACCAGCTTTTCTATGCGTTCAAGATTAAGTTTACCGTTATGATGTGTCAGTGTAGAAGTTCCGACTTTTATAACATATCTTTTTGTTTGTGTATCTTTAAGTGTATTCATTTTATCTGTTCCTTATAAATATTATTAGTCAAATTTTTACTAATACATTATAGCACAAAATACGATTATGTCAATCCTGACCGGTTCAAAAAAAGCTTGGCAATTACAGAAAAATAGTGTATAATTTAATTCGCAATGAGGAGATTTGATATGACTTTAAAAATTGGAAATAAAACACTAAAAAACAATATTTTACTTGCGCCGATGGCCGGTGTTACCGATAAGGCATTTAGATTGACCGCAAAGCCTTTTGGTCCTTCGCTTATGTATACGGAAATGGTTTCAGGCAAGGGGTTGTTGTATAAAAATAAAAAAACTCAGGTTTTACTTGAAGTACTTGAAGATGAACGGCCAACTGCTGCTCAGATTTTTGGTCATGAACCTGATGTTATGGCGCAGATTGCCGAAGGTTCTCTTGCGCACGGAGCAGAATTTATTGATATAAACATGGGGTGCCCTGCTCCTAAAATAGTAAACAATGGTGATGGCTGTGCTCTAATGAAGAATCCGGAGCTGGCTTCAAAAATAATAAAAGCTGTTAAAAATGCAGTTGATGTTCCTGTAACTGTTAAATTCAGGGCAGGCTGGGACAGTAAAACTATTAATGCGGTTGATTTTGCCAAAATGGCTGAGGACAGCGGCGCAGACGCAATAACGGTGCATGGACGAACGAGAGAGCAGTTTTATTCCGGTCAAGCAGATCTTGATATAATCAAGCAGGTTAAGAAAGCAATAAGTATACCTGTTATCGGCAACGGCGATATAAACGATGGGATTTCAGCAAAGAAAATGCTGGATTATACATTATGTGACGGAATTATGATTGGCAGAGCAGCACAGGGGAATCCATGGATATTCAAACAAGTTATTGATTATCTGAAAATCGGCATTATCCCTGTTGAACCACCGCTTCATGAACGCTGTGCGGTAGCGGAGAAACATCTGAGAATGCTTGTTGACTTTAAAGGAGAGCATCGCGGTATACTTGAGGGGCGCAAACATATGGCATGGTACTTTAAGGGCATCAGCGGCGGAGCAAAATTACGCAATGAGATTAATCAGTGCTGCACTCTGAGCGAAATGCTTAGTATAATTTCATATGATAATTTATCTCCGCGTTTTGAAATGAATTTTGGGGTATAATATTATGCAAAAATAACAATAAATGCCACAAGTATTATTCCGGGTACTCCAAGAATACCAACGGTCAGTGCATTTAATGGATTTATCGGGAAAACAAATCCGGTTTTTGACAGAACAAAATTGAGCGCAAATAAAGCCAGTCCGCCAATGACACAGCCGAAACACAGGCGAATTATCCATGTTAAAGGTTTCTGGAACAGCTTTAAGAGAAAAAGTGGTACTAACATACACATAATATACAGTATAATTGTTTTTAAATCAAATGACATTTATCTCACTCCGTATTGTTTTTTACTTTTTCAGTTATAATAATATATGTCCTTTGATTATTGAGTATGACTCCGTTTTTAAGAAAAGCTCCGTTTTCAGAAAAATGAAAACAGAGCTTTTTGACAATCATATTTAGAAATTTTATCTTTGTTTATACAGATTATTTCCTTTTGAATCAATTATAACGATAGCAGGAAAGTCCTTTACTGTCAGCCGTCTGACTGCCTCAGTCCCAAGGTCATCATAAGCTATCACTTCAGCAGAAGTGATACTTTTTGCAATCAATGCACCTGCGCCTCCGATTGCGCCAAAATATACGGCTCCGAATTCAATCATTGATTTGATAACGTCTTCAGTGCGTTCACCTTTGCCTATCATTCCGGTAAGTCCAAGACCTATTAGTGTTGGCGCATACGCGTCCATTCTTCCGCTTGTTGTAGGACCGCATGAGCCAATAACCTGACCGGGTTTTGCCGGAGTGGGACCGGCATAGTATATGATTTTATCTTTAATTTCAAACGGAAGTGACTCGCCTTTTTGAAGCTGCTCAACTATTCTCTTATGTGCAGCATCTCTGGCAGTGTAAATTTCTCCTGAAATAAGCACACTGTCGCCGCATTTAAGACTTTTAACTTTTTCAGATGTCAGCGGTGTTTCAATATTTATTGGCATTTTTGTTTCTCCTGTTAAATATAAAATGTACTAATCGTTTAACATTTCTGTAATATCATCAAAAATATAGTCCGAATTCATGCTTAAAAAGTATTTTTCGGCAGATATTCTGTCAACTCCTGTCAAGACACCAATGAATGACATATTAGCTGCTTTTGCAGCCATTATATCACTTGGCGCATCACCGACAACAGCAATTCTCTTGAGCGAATTCTTATCATATTCTTTGTTAATAATATTTGCATTACTCAGCGTATCGCCAAAAGCAGACTTTAAAAATACAAACGGATTCGGCTTTGCAAGCGGAGTTTCAGAAGCTAACTCTTCTTCTGCTTCTAAGACTTCATCATATGTAACAATCATATTAGGTTCAAAATATTCGCTGAGACTCCATTCATTAATCGGAAACATAATTTCATCTTTAGGTCTGCCCGTTCCAATACCGAGCTTTAATCCGTTATCTTTGAGGTATTGAAGAGTTTTCTTAATTTTGTCAATGCTTAGTATCGGTTCTTCAAGTTCGTTTAGACCTTTGAGTTCACCGTTGCCATGGAACCATTTTTGAAAGCAGCTGTGAAGTCTTTTCCAAACCTCGCTGCTGCCGCGGCTGAAATATGCAGAATCATGACCCGTTGCTACAGCAGCAAGACTTCCAACTAAATCATATATTTCCGGAGACTTTGCTTCTATGTTTTCAATAAACATTCTGACAGATTCAAAATGCCATTCATCAAGTGCAGTGAGCTCAGGTTCTATGTATCTGGATACACAAAATACAATATACGCCAAATCCCAGTTAGTATTAACACCAAGATTTTTTACAGCTTTTATTGTTTTATCACCTGAAAATATAATTCTGTGGAGTTCTTTATAATTATTTATGCACCATTCGCGGTCGATGTCTAATTTACCGAACTGCTCGTGACTGAATAATAATTCATAGACAGTCAGAGCTGCCGTGTCCCAATAGATATATTCACCGGTAATAACGCCGTCCATATCAAATATTATTTTATCAAATTTATTCGGCTGAAATTTCATATTTTACCTCTCCGGCGACACCGGATGTCAGACCTTCGCGTGCTTTGTCAACATTCATAGCTTGTCCGAGTGCAATTCCTACCGCTCTGTATATTGCTTCCCATATATGATGTCCATTTTCTCCGCGTCTCAAGTTAACATGAAGTGTACATCTTGCTCCCTGAGCAAATCCGTCCAGAAATGTCAAAAGTTCTTCAGACGGCATACCTTCGACGGTTTCAGCATATTTAACAGCGCAGTCAAATACAAACAATGATCTATCTTCAAATGAGATTACTGCATCCGCTGCGGCTTCATCTATAATTCCGGTTGCAAATCCATAGCCTGACGGAGTGTTTAATCTTACATATTCGCCCACAGCCTTACCGAAAGTCATAGCCACATCTTCACACACCAGATGGCAGAGTTCAAACTCATCAAAGCTTAACTCTATATCAATATTTAGTGCAGCTCTCCATGCGATATGTTCAATCATATGGTTCAGAAACGGTATGGGCGTGCGGATTTTCTTTCTATAATCAGGAGAAAGTTCTCCTTTGTTTATGCAGACTTTGATTTCTGTTTCACTTGTTTTACGTTGAACAGTTATCGTATTCTTCATTTAACATCACCCTGTATAATTATATTAATTACTTTCTCTCCTTTACGGCAAGACCGTGCGTATCAAACCCCTCAACTTTTGCAAAGCGATAAGCATAGTCTCTTACCATTTCAAAGCCGTCCTTGCTCACATAACCTACGGACGAACGTTTAAGAAAGTCCATAACAGAAACACTAGAATATGTTTTTGCAAATTGTCCTGTAGGCAAAATTGCATTTGGACCGAGTACAAAGTTACAAAGCGTAACCGGAGTGTAGTCTCCCAAAAGTATTTCTCCCGCATTCTTGATTTTAGGGAGAACTGTAAATGGTTCTTTTGTCATAACTTCCATATGTTCAGGTGCGTAATCATTTACAAATTCAATGCTTTCTTCCAAACTGTCTGTGATGATTGCGCCGCCGTATGTATTAAAGTTAGTTGTAACAAATTCACGGCGTTTATCAGAGATTTTTTCAAGCTGTTTTTCAACTATTTCAGCAGCTTTATTCACCAGTTCTTCACTGTTTGTAACCAAAAGCGCTGCAGAATCAGGACCATGTTCAGCCTCTATCATCCAATCAAGAGCAACCTTTTCGGGATCTGCATTTTTATCAGCAAGAATTATACATTCACTCGGACCTGCCGGAAGACCTGAATCTATATAGTTTGCCAAAACGCGTTTTGCTGCTGTTGCATAGGTGTTGCCGGGACCTATTATTTTATGACACTTCGGAATAGTCTCAGTTCCGAAAGCAACAGAAGCAACAGCCTGAATACCGCCGACCTTATAAATTTCTGAAACACCTATTATTTTAGCAGCCGCAAGAATGGCATCATCAACATTTCCCTGCTCATTCGGCGGAGTAACAACGACAATCTTTTCAACACCTGCGACAACCGCAGGTGTCGCAAGCATACATAATACTGACGGGAAGCTGCCCTTGCCCCGCGGCACATAAAGACATACATCTACAATAGGCGTAGTTTTTTCACCAACGAGCAAACCCTTGTCAACTTCGGTAAACCACATTTCCTCCGGCATCTGCTTTGAATGGAAGTTTCTTATATTTTTAACTGCATATTCAATAGCTTCACGTGTTTCATCATCAAGTCTGTCATACCCTGCTTCAATTTCTTCAGGTTTAACCTTCATTTGATCAGCCGTCAGATTCACATGGTCAAATTTTGCCGTGTATTCAAGAACTGCCTCGTCACCGCGTTTTTTAATATCATCAGATACCTCTCGTGCAATTTTCATCTGTTCAGATATATCGGTTTCTGCACGTTTCATGATAAACTCTTTTTTCTCAGATGACATTTCTGATAACCTATAAATATTCATGTGTTGCTCCTTTATCGTAAGTTAAATTATAACAAAATTATACATTAAATATTATTATATAATAAAGCCAACTAAAGTTCAAGCCTTTTATAGAAATTTTTTGAATATGAGCATAAAAAGACTGCCTTTAGCTCAAAGCAGTCTTTTTATCTTAAATTATTTCAACGCATATATCGTTGTCTTTTACATCAACATTAACTTTATCGCCATGTTTGATTTCATTTTTAATAATCATCTGTGCAAGTTTGTCCTCAATATGCTTTTCTATATAACGGCGCATAGGTCTTGCTCCGTATGCTTTATCATAAGAATTTTCGAGTACACATTCTTTTGCACATTGTGTGACTTCCATTGTAATTTCTTTTTCATTAAGTCCGTCATTTAAGTCTCTTAATATGAGGTCAACTATTTTTATAAGTTCATCATTTTTCAGTTCTTTAAACATTACAGTTTCATCTACTCTGTTTAAAAACTCAGGTCTGAATAACTCTTTCAACGCTCTGTCGGTTTTTATTTTAGCGGCTTCATGTTCTTCATTAAATCCGACAATATTGGATTTCTTGTCACTTCCTGCATTTGAAGTCATGATAATAATTGTATTTTCAAACGAGACAACACGTCCGTGACTGTCAGTGATACGTCCGTCATCCATAATCTGGAGCAACATATTAAATACATCCTGATGAGCCTTTTCTATTTCATCAAGCAAAATAACACTGTAGGGCTTTCTGCGTATCTTTTCGGTAAGCTGACCGGCTTCATCGTATCCGACATAGCCCGGAGGCGAACCGATAAGTTTTGATACAGAGTGTTTCTCCATATACTCCGACATATCAAGCCTAATTAACGAATCCTCACCGTCAAACACTTCGCGGGCAATTTGCTTTGCAAGTTCCGTTTTGCCTACACCTGTCGGACCAACAAAAATAAGTGAAACAGGTCTGCGTTTTAAGCTGATTCCCGCACGCTTTCTGCGAATTGCAGCAGACGCGGCATCTACAGCTTCGTTTTGACCGATTACTCCTTTGTGCAGACGTTCTTCTAAGTCTGACAGTTTTTCACTTTCATACTCTGATATGTGTTTAACCGGAATTTTTGTCCAGTTCTCTATTACTGAAGCAATATCATCAGATTCCAAATACTTTATACTTGATTCTTTAAGTTCATAAAGTTTACTTGTAAGTTTGATTTCTTCAACCTTCAAATCAGCGGCTTTTTGGTAATCATCTTCTGCGGCAGCTTCTTCCTTCTCCTTACGAATTCTTTCAAGCTCCTGCTCAATACTTGCAATTTCAACTAATTCTTTATTCTCCAAATTGACTTTTGATGCCGCTTCGTCAATAACATCAATAGCCTTATCAGGTAAAAATCTATCCTGAATATAACGTTCTGCCAGAACCGTGGCTGTTCGGATTATATCATCGGTTATCTTAACTTTATGATATTCTTCATAATATTCCTTTATACCTTTAAGTATTTTTATTGTCTCGTCAATACTTGGTTCTTCAATCATTACTGTCTGAAATCTGCGTTCAAGAGCCGAATCTTTTTCTATATATTTTCTATATTCGTTAATTGTGGTCGCGCCGATAACTTGAATCTCGCCTTTAGAAAGAGCAGGCTTTAATATATTGCCGGCATTCATACCGCCTTCAGCATCTCCGGCAGAAGCAATAGTGTGGATTTCGTCGATTACAAGAATAATGTTTCCTGCTTTTTTAACTTCCTCAATTATATTTCTAAGTCTGGATTCAAATTGTCCTCTAAATTGTGTTCCTGCAACAACTGATGTCATATCAAGCAGATATATTTCATATGTCATAAGTTTGCTTGGAACTTCTCTGTTTACTATTTTTAAAGCCAGTCCTTCTGCAATGGCGGTTTTTCCTACACCGGGTTCGCCAATGAGACATGGATTGTTTTTAGTACGCCTGTTAAGTATCTGAATTGTACGTTCAATCTCGCGTTCTCTGCCTATAACAGCGTCTATTTCACCGTTACGCGCTTTTGAGGTTAAATTGATTCCGTATGTGTCAAGTATTTTTTTCTTT
>CAOKIL010000021.1 GCA_948468535.1 uncultured Eubacteriales bacterium | reverse complement strand
TAATCGATTCATGGCTTCTTGAAGTAACCGTCCTGCCTTGATGATATGTAAGAGCACAGAAATTACATCCGCCGTAACAACCTCGGCATGAAGTTATTGAAAATTCAACCTCATTCAGTGCCGGTATTCCTCCCTGATTTTTATATATCGGATGATACGTCCTTGTATAAGGGAGTGCATACACATCGTCAAGTTCTTGTGTACTAAGCGGCATTGCCGGCGGATTTTGCACAGTGTATCTGTCACGGTCAAGCTGAATTAGAGGCTTGCCGCGAACCGCGTCCTGTTCCTCATATTCAATTCTTGTAGCTTCTGAATACTTAATTTTATCAGTATTTACTTCATCATAGCTCGGCAGTGTAATACCATCATAAGGCAGTGCCTCGCAGTCGTTTTCTATATACATTGTTCCCATTACGCCTTTAATCTCGCGAATAGGAACTCCGGCATTTAACAGTTCGGCAACTTCGACAATCTGCTTCTCACCCATGCCAAAAATCAACAAATCTGCACCGCTGTCAATCAAAATACTTCGGCGAACTTTGTCACTCCAATAATCATAATGAGCAAATCTGCGTAAACTTGCTTCAATTCCGCCTATTATAATCGGAATATCACCATAAGCTTCTCTAATGCGGTTACAGTATACTATATCGGCTCTGTCAGGTCTGCAACCGGCTCTGCCGCCGGGAGAATATAGATCACTGTTCCTGACCTTTTTGGCAGATGTATAATGATTAACCATAGGATCTATGTTTCCGGACATAACAATAAACCCAAGCCTGGGTTTGCCAAGCCTTTTGAAGGGTTCACAGCTATGCCAGTCAGGTTGAGGAATGATTCCGACAGTATATCCGTTATGCTCAAGAACACGAGAAATAATAGCATGTCCAAAACTCGGATGGTCAACGTAAGCATCACCTATAACGTATACAAAGTCAAGCTTATCAATTCCCATAATATTTAAATCTCTTTTAGAAATAGGCAAAAATTTATTCATATAAATATTATAACAATTTAATATACTTATGTCAAACTTAATATTAAAAACTCACACCGATAAAATACGGCGTGAGTTTTCATTATTAGTCAATCTATATAAAAGTCAGATATATTATTTGGTCCTTCCAAAATCTGACGTTCAACATAAAGGTTTAAGTTTTCATCAGCAGCAACAGTCCATTTTACAAGTGATATTTGCCTTTTGCAAATTTCTATGCCGGTTATACTCTTAGGGTGAACGCAGCTTCCATCATTAAAGTATAAACCGGTGCCGGGCTGCGGATAAGCAGGTCTGTGCGTATGCCCTGCAATAATCATAAGCTGATGTGAATTCGCATATTCAGCGAGTTTTTTCTCTATTGCTGCTTTCTTATTGTGAGCTCTCGCTGCACCTGTCGGCGCGGTAAATCCAATTAGTTCAAGAGGCTTCCATACATATCTAACAAGAAATCTTGCCGCAGGCCATATTGTGTCATTAAGAAAACTTCCTTGATGACCGTGTACAAGCATAATCTTTCTTTTTGTATTTATATCCTCCAAAATAATTCCCTCAGGCATTTGAATTCCCGGAAACAGTTTACACTCACAGCTATCACAGTAAAAACTGCAAAACTCTTTGTTTGCAACTTGTCTGCGGCGTTTAACAATATCATGATTCCCATAAATCATGTGCATACGGTTTTCGTCATAAAATTTTGACATTATCCAAAATATTTCACTGTGTGCCGCAATAATCGGCTGAATTTTTCTGTTTTCCCATAATTCATCTCCGTCACCGAGTTCAATATAAGTGTAACCATTTTTGTAATAATACTCAAGTGCAGCAAATTGCAAAACCTGATTTGAAAGAAAGTTATCGCCGGTGTTGCCTTGCCCGCGATGACAGTCACTCATTATAATAAATTTTGAATTCTCATCAAACTTTATTACTTCTGCAGTGTTATATATACATCGCAGCCTTCTTTTAACTGCCGACATATTTAATTGTCATCCTCATCATCGTCACTAATATACTTATATGACGGAGGTAATGAAAATCCTTCGTCACACCTATTCATTTGTGCACAATGACGTATACAACACTGCCTGCATGAATCCTGAACACACGAGCACGAATTGCATGGTGGTTTGGGAGAACACGGCGGCGTAGGCGGACATGGATCACATGGTGGTTTGGGTGGACATGGCGGCTTAGGAGGGCATGGATTACATGGCGGTTCAGGCGGCGTAGGCGGCTTATGCTTTTTTATAAGCTTAATCAGCCACTCAAACGCTTTGAAAAATCCTTCTCCATACAAAGAATTCATGGCGAACTCATAAAGCTCCGGCATAAATGACTTTATATATTCCAGCTTATCCAAAGTATCAGTATATTTTGCTGTTGCAAATTGATAAATACTGCAGTTATTTTTATTTACCTTCTGAACTACATCTTCCTGAACGCCCTCCTGAGAGGTCGGCTGAGGTGAATGCGGCGTGGTATATTTTATACTTACCGTCTTATGTTTTACAGAAAATTCTTTTCTGGTATATCCGGCAGAGATTAAAGCATCTGTGAAAGCCTTGCACATCTGCTGTGTGTTGAACTTTATTTTTGCATGCATTACAAGCGAGTCTTTTTCTGAAAACTCACCTAATTTAAACGCAGTCAGCCACCAATGATGAGCTTTACGCCTTAGAAGCTTCTTTCCATTTTTGTAAAGAACAAACGACATATCAAGCTGTTCGTCATCGCTGATAGATTCATAAAAAGTACCTGTAAATTTTTCTGATTGTATATCCTCACCGTCGGTATTATAGATTCCGATTTCAGCTCCTGTTGTTATGCCGTACTGACCTTTCCATAATTCAATAAGCCAGCGCTTTCCTCCATACTCAAAAGTAATCGGTTCACAATCCATTATCATATTAAAAAACGGCGAGCCTTCATCATACAATCTGCAATAGCCTGCTTCTCGCTGCCAACAATCATGCAACGAGTAAAAATAATCATTATGATAATCATATGCAAATCCTGCAGAACGCAAATCGTCATTTAGTTGTTTCTGCTGCTCTGCTTTATTCGGGTTTGGCTTAAAATGCCTGATGCGAATAAAAATCACTAAACCTACAATTATAGCAAGTGCAAATGCAGTTATTATAATATAAGTTTGCATATCTAATTCTCCTTTATAAAATATTTGGTTTTTTAGGAAACCATAAAACCTTGCATTAAATGATGCCGATAATTTAAAACGACATGTTTCTTAATGTTTTTTTATACTATAATATTCGTACAAGTCAAAATTTGTGAAAGAATTAGATACAACAAAAAAATAGCTGAAACAAAATGAAAGTTTTGTTTCAGCTATTTAATGTTATTCTATAATCTCCGGTTCGTCTTCAAGTTCCAAGCAATTGCAGGTGCAGCATTCGCCGTCTGCAACACCGTTTGTCTGACCGTTGTGCACATATGTTTCTCCTACCATTATGTCAGCTCCGAACGCTATCGGAATATTTATTCTCATCTTTTGAGATACCGTGAACTCATAACGTCCGTTTGGAACCCCACAGCATGATTCATCACCGCTGCGTATAACAGGACTGCCGCAGCATTCTGCATCAATCGGTCCGGCGTCAGCAAAAGGACATATTGTTACCGGCACACATGCCGTTGTTTCATGACTCGCTGTCACAGGACATGTGGCAACATCCATAGATTGTTTTTCTTGCATAATTATCACTCCTTGAATTTGTAGAGGTACTATATTATATTAAGAAAAACTTTTTATGTGAGTATAGTCATCCATGTAAAAATTTATTTTTATTAATATAAAATTCCTTGAAAAATTATCTGTTTTATAGTAGAATATAGTTTGTATTATTGATTAAATATAGAAGGGTGAAAATATGAATAAATATAAAGGTGCAGTGTTTTTTGATTTTGACGGTACTCTGGTTGATGAACGTGTGAAACTCTACGATCCCACTCCTGAAACTCTGAAATCAGTAAAGCAGCTGCACGAAAATGGATACATGGTTGGACTTGCTACAGGCAGATCAAAATGCTATGTACCTGAAATAAATATTGATTTTGATTGTTATGTAACATCAAACGGAGCATATGCTGCAGTCGGTGATAAAATAATTACAGACAAAGTTATATCAATCAAAGATTTAAAAAATTTATTTGCTTTCTTTGAAGATAACCGTATGGGATACATAACAGAAAGTCAGGAGCAATGCCATTACAGCACAAGCTGTTACGAACAGTTTGAAGAAATGATTGAAAAGTTTAATATAAGCATGACCTGCTTCAGTCCTATGCCTGAAATAGAAAAAGTCAAGGCGAATAAAATGATGTTTACATACTATGACCCAGAATCACTTGAAAAATTGCACAGTGAGTTTGGGGATAAGTTTTACATTACCATGCACAGGCATGACCCATCAGGGGATCTTGGAATAAAGGGTGTTTCTAAAGCAGAAGGAATAAAACAGGTAATAAGTGAATTTGGCTTAGATATTTCCGACACATACGCGTTTGGTGACGGTGAGAACGACTATGAAATGCTGACCTCAGTAGGTCACAGTATTGTAATGGGACATCATGCGCCAATACTTAACAATATTGCCGAATACATAACTGATACAGTTATAAACGAAGGTGTGACAAAAGGATTAAAAAAATTTGGATTGATTTAAAAAGAATAATTGATGAGTTATATTCATAAAATACTATTAAAATTCAGTCTGTTAATACTTGAATAACGAGAGGTGGTATTTTATGTTTAAAACGTTAAATCTCAAAAAACTTGTAATTTCACTTGCAGTCACATTTGGTGCAGGTTTTTTAGCATATTTCTTTTCAAGAGATGCTATGCAGGATTATGCGAATCTGAATTTACCTCCTTTGTCTCTGCCTTCAATTGTATTCTCAATTGTATGGCCGATACTTTATCTTTTAATGAGTATCGCGCTTTATATTACTGCAAATTCAAAATCTCCTCAGCCGCAAAAGAGCTTGGGATATGTGCTGTACGGTCTGCAACTGATATTTAATTTTACATGGACGTTATTTTTCTTTGTATTTGGGTTTTATACGTTTTCCGCGATTTGGCTCGCAATATTGATTTTAATAGTTGCGCTTTGTACTTTTGTTTTTTTCAAAATAAACAGTACTGCCGGAAAACTAATGCTGCCGTACCTAATTTGGCTTGTTTATGCGGTTTATCTTAACATCTGTACAGCAATTCTGAACTAAAAATTGTATTTGCGTTCCTCCTCATGTAATTTTGAGGGGGAATTTAAAATTTATCCATTTTTCCGAACAAGACTTTACAAAATAAAAAAATAATGATATTATACTATACATATAAAATTTATACAGAACAGGAGCCAAAATTATGAACGCAGTAGTTACCGTTATGGGAATTGATAAACCGGGCATCATTGCTAAGACAAGCAGTTTGCTTTATCAAAATGATATTAATATTTTAGATATCACTCAAACAATAGTTCAGAACATTTTTACGATGGTTATGTTTGTTGATGTAAGTCAAAATAAGACAGATTTTGGAACACTCGCAGAGAAGCTAAATGAACTTGGCAGTGAACTTGGAGTAGAGATCCGTATACAGCATGAAGATATTTTTAATTCCATGCACAGGATTTAACCAAATGAAAGGATAATTACATATGATTAATCTGAACACAAAAGAGATAACCGAAACCATTAAAATGATTCGTGATGAGCATCTTGATATACGCACGATAACAATGGGAATTTCACTGCTTGACTGTGCAGATGAAGATCCACAAAAAGCGTGTCAAAAGATATATGATAAGATTACTCGCTCTGCACGCAAGCTGGTTGAAACCGGTGAAGAAATCAGCCGTAGATATGGAATCCCCATCATACACAAGCGTATTTCTGTCACCCCAATATCTTTAGTAGCAGCGGCAAGTAAAACAGAAGATTATGTTATGTTTGCCAAAACGCTTGATCGGGCTGCAAAAGAGCTTGGTGTAAACTTCATTGGCGGATTTTCTGCATTGGTATACAAGGGATATTCAGACAGTGACAAAAAGCTCATAAAATCTATACCCGAAGCACTCTGCTCAACTGATTATGTTTGTTCTTCAGTTGGTGTCGCCTCAACAAAAGCAGGTATAACTATGGATGCAGTAAAAGAAATGGGCGAAATAATAGTAAAAATGTCACAGATGTCTATTGATGATGATTCGCTCGGCTGTGCAAAATTTGTGGTATTTGCAAATCCTGTTGAGGATAATCCTTTTATGGCCGGAGCATTTCACGGCGTTGGCGAAAGCGAAACGATTATTAATGTCGGTGTAAGCGGTCCGGGAGTTGTAAAATCTGCTCTTGAACAGGTAAAGGACGGAGATTTCGGTACTATTGCCGAAACTGTAAAAAATACTGCATTTAAAATCACTCGTATGGGGCAGTTGGTTGCACGCGAGGCATCAAAAATGCTCGGAGTTAGTTCAGGTATAGTTGACCTGTCTCTTGCGCCTACTCCCGAAGTAGGTGATAGCGTTGCACATATATTAGAAGAAATGGGACTTGAAAAATGCGGATGTCACGGAACAACTGCCGCTTTAGCACTGCTCAATGATGCTGTAAAAAAAGGCGGTGTAATGGCGTCAAGCTATGTCGGAGGTTTAAGCGGTGCGTTTATACCGGTCAGCGAGGATGCAGGCATGATTTCTTCAGCGCAATGCGGTGCGTTGTCGCTTGATAAACTTGAAGCGATGACTTGCGTATGTTCGGTTGGACTTGATATGATTGCTGTACCGGGAGACACACCTGCGTCTACTATTTCTGCTATTATTGCTGATGAGATGGCAATTGGCGTAATAAATCAAAAAACCACTGCTGTAAGAATTATTCCGGCAGCGGGTAAAAAAGTCGGAGACAGCCTTGAATTCGGAGGTCTGTTGGGCGCTGCGCCCGTAATGCCTGTTCATCCATATTCGGCTGATAAGTTTATTAACCGAGGCGGAAGAATTCCGGCGCCTATTCACAGTCTTAAAAACTAAAAAATTAATTTAAAATTTTTGGTAAGTTGAAATTTGAATGGAAGTTGAACTAAGAAAAGAAATGATTTTGAAACTTACATAAACGTCAGTATCAAGCTAATGTTGATACTGACGTTTTTTATTACAGCCAAAACAAAAATCCGAACCCATCACCGATTAGTGAAAAGTTCGGATTTGATTTGAATGGTGACTCCTAGGGGATTCGAACCCCTGTAGCCGGCGTGAGAGGCCGGAGTCTTAACCACTTGACCAAGGAGCCATATGGTAGCGGTAACTGGATTTGAACCAGTGACACTACGGGTATGAACCGTATGCTCTAGCCAACTGAGCTATACCGCCATATATTTTATCGAAGCATTAATCGCAACAACATTTAGTATTATACCAGAATATGTATTGCTTGTCAACACTTTTTTACAACTTTTTAAAAAATCGAATATTGGATAAATAATTATTCGAGAATACTGTTTAATGGTCTTTCCTCAAAATATCTCAAAATATAATGATTTAACAAGATTTTGTCGTTTAATTTTAGTGATTATTTTATATTGCAATTTATAATGTTTTGCAATCTCAAAACTTTGATTGACCTTTTCGCAATTTTGTGTTATAATGTATATTATTATAATTTGATGCGGAGGTATAGTATGTCAGTTGAATTTAATTATAATAAACTATGGAAACTCTTAATTGATAAGGGTATGACAAGAAAAGATTTGCGTACCATTACCGGACTTAGTACTACTTCCCTTGCCAAACTTTCAAAAGGCGAGAATGTAAATACAAATGTACTTCTCAGAATTTGCGATAAATTAGACTGCAACATTTCCGATATAGCTGAAGTTGTGAAGGTATCTGAGAAATAAGGAGGTATTTATTGTGATTGGCACTATTGCGGAAAACACTGCCGAAAAGGTTAAAAGATATACTATTATGCACGAAGACAATACTGTACTTGAATTTAATCGTGAAACTGATGAAATTAAAATTTACGATAAAAATCTTCTTCCTTTCGGCTTGAGAGGCAGAGCAAAACCTTCTGCTGTAGCCGTATTCGAGTGGTTATCAGACCGAGTAAATAATCTTAGCCGTACTTATATGAATGTTGTTTATATCGCTCGCAGAGTCGGCAGAGACAGAGATAAAATCATAAAGGACAGTTCGGGCGTTTCGTTTACCGATAACTTTTGGATTAAAACAAGAGATACTATCTGCGATTGGAATGACCTAAAAAAAATGCGTGATGATAATATCGCACTCAACAATGTTGCCCTTACCGGTAAAGTTAGAGATAGCAAAGAATTATTAAAAGGCTTTACATCACTTTTTACTACAAAAGGCTATTTCCCTAAAGCGATATTCGGCGGTTATATTTATAAACTTAAAAAAGACGCTGTTTTGGAATATCCGGCATACCTTATCGGTAGACAAATCGGTGTTAATGTGTCTGAGGTCGAATTAGACGGAGATTATGTTAAAATCAGAATATTTACTGATTATGATAATTCTTTGGTGCACGCAAGCGAGCTTAAAAGTTATTTTAACACCACAGATGAGATTTATAATATCCTTGCAAAAGACAGGACGAACGAAGATTTAATCAAAGGATTGCAAAGGCTTTTTATATTTAACTATATCATTGCAAATCCCGATTTGCACGACGATAATTATGGGCTTATCTACGACAGCCGTACATTTGACTTTAAATCTGTTTCACCTTGCTATGACCATAATGTAGCCTTTCAAGAAGGTTTTATGGGGCTTACCAGAACAACAATGGGTAATTCCGCATCGCTTCCGCTTGATGACCTTTGTGAGCGATTTATAAAAAAGCATAAGGATATTGCGGAAAAACTCAAAATAATAGATTTAACAAATGTAAAAACATATCTGTCAGATTTACAATTTAAAGAATTGCAAGAGCGTATAAGCAACGCAATTAACTGGTCTGAACAGTAAATTTTATAAATCAATTTACACGACTTTAGGAATTAATATAAGGAGAATAAAGATATGAGCAAAAATACTAAGGTGCAATCAATCGAGCCCAATATTGCAGATTTAGCAAACGGTTGGTTAAAATCATACAAATTGGATTATAAATTAGAGCAAGAGTCATTGAATACAGAAATTGACCAAGCGTTAAGTGATTATCTTTCAAAAAATGGCGGAAAAGGCGGAAACAGACCTGATGCTAAACTGTTATTGAAAGCTAACGACGGGAAATATTATACTATTCTCATTGAATACAAAGGATATAAGGATAAACTAATCAAACTTGACAGCGAAGGTAATGTTGCAAATAAAACTTCAAAAAATCAACCTGATTTTAATAATATAAACAGCTATGCCGTAAACGGTGCGGTTCATTACGCAAATGCAATTTTGCATTATACCGGTTATAGTGATGTTATCGCTATTGGTATGACCGGATTTAAAAATACAAGCGGAAAAATTGAGTATTCGATAGGCGTTTATTATGTTTCAAAAAATAATTTCGGTATTGGTCAAAAAGTTGACGATTATACAGACCTTTCATTTCTGAAAAAGGAAAATTTCAATGAATTTATTGAAAAGGTAAATTTATTGAAATTATCACAAGAGGAAATAGACAAATTAAAAGAACGCAGGGAACAAGAAATCAACGCCAGTTTAGTTAAACTGAACAACGACATATATCAAAACGAAAAAGGGCTTGGAGAAAATGACAGAGTGTATCTTGTTGCTGCGTCTATTATTGCCACCTTAGGTGATGTAGAGCATAATGTATATCCGCTGAAAAAGTCTGATTTGATTTCTTCTGACGAAAAAGATAATACTGACGGCGATATAATGTTAAGAAAGATAAAAGCATTTTTGGGAGCGAAAAAATTGCCCGAAGATAAAAAAGATATGATTGTAAGAACCCTTCAAAATACACTTACAACTGATAATATAAATAGGGTAGAAAACGGAGAAAGCCAATTAAAAAGAGTGTTTACTAAAATAGTCGATGATTTGGGGATTTACTACAAAATTGGACTTACCACCGATTTTACCGGTAAGCTATTTAACGAGATGTATAGTTGGCTTGGATTCACACAAGACAAGCTAAATGATGTAGTTCTTACGCCTTCTTATGTTGCAACACTTTTGTGTCGTCTTGCAAGAGTTAATATGGACTCTTATGTATGGGATTTTGCCACAGGTTCGGCAGGTCTTTTGGTTGCAGCTATGAATGAAATGCTTGTGGATGCAAAAAACAAAATCAAATCTCCTGAACAATTGGTGCTAAAATCGGCAGAAATTAAAGCTAAGCAATTACTTGGATTGGAAATTTTATCAAGCGTTTATATGCTTGCTATTTTAAATATGATTATGATGGGCGATGGCAGCTCAAATATTTTGAATAAGGACTCATTAAAAGATTTTGACGGAAATTATGGCTTTGGTGAAACAAAAGGGAAATTTCCGGCAGATGCGTTTGTACTTAACCCACCATATTCTGCGCTTGGCAATGGTATGATTTTTGTTGAAAAAGCGCTTTCTATGATGAACAAAGGCTACGCGGCAATTATTATTCAAAACTCCGCAGGCTCGGGCAAGGCAGCCGAATATAACAAAAAACTTTTAGAGCATTCAACGCTTCTTGCGAGCATCAAAATGCCGATAGACTTATTTGTAGGCAAATCAAGCGTGCAGACTAATATATATGTATTTAGAGTTGGCGAGGCTCATCAGAAAGATGATATTGTAAAGTTCATTGACTTTTCAAACGACGGCTATACACGGACTAACAGAAAAAAAGCAAGCGTTAACCTAAGAGATACCGACAGGGCAAAGGAACGCTATCAAGAAGTAGTTGATTTAGTTCGGTTTGGAAAAAGCAAATTAAATATATTTACAGAAAAAGAATACTACGAGGGAACAATCGACCCGGAAAACGGAGCGGATTGGAACCAATCTGCGCCGATAGACACAAAGCCCACATTAGAAGATTTTAAAAAGACAGTAAGCGATTATCTTGCTTGGGAAGTTTCCAATGTAATTAAAAATCAAGATAGCGAGGACGACCGCCTGGGAAAATAGACGCCTCACTTAACGAAAAACTCAAAAATGTTGAGTGGTGCGAATACAGACTGGGGGATTTGTTTGAAATATCAAACACTTTGAGTTTTAATGCTGATAAACTTGTCAGCGGTAATGAATACGATTATGTTACAAGAACATCTTTTAATCAAGGGGTGTTACAACAAACGGGATTTGTAAATAATAAAAATATAAACCAGGCTGGAAATTGGAGTTTGGGATTATTGCAAATGGACTTCTTTTATCGTAAAAAGCCATGGTATGCAGGACAATTTGTAAGAAAAATAACACCTAAATTTTCGATGAGCGAAAATTCTATTTTGTTTTTTACTACACTACTTAACAAGCAAAAAACAAAACTATTATCCGTTCTTGTCAGAAATGTTGATAATACCTTTTTGAATGCCATTGTCAGAATACCAACTAAAAACAACCAAATCGACTTTGATTTTATAGAATCCTTTATAGCGGAGCTATCCGCTTACCTTACGGTAAGCGGATTGGATAATTATGAGTTGACGGACAAGGAACAGAAGGCGTTGAATGAATTTGAAGCTTTAGAATGGTGCGAGTATAATATTACCGATATTTTTGACATAAAAAACACAGGCAATATATTATCAAGAGACGTTGTTGAAAATAGCGGAGAAATACCATATTTATGTGCAAGCGCAGATAATAATGCAATAAGCTCATATATCTCATATGACAAAAATTATTTAAATGAGGGTAATTGCATATTTATTGGCGGTAAAACTTTTGTTATAACCTATCAGGAAAAAGACTTTTTTTCAAATGATAGTCATAATTTGGCTTTATATTTAAAGGACAGAGAAGAGAGAAATAAACTAAATCAATTATATATAGCCACTTGTATTGATAAAAGTCTAAATTATAAGTATTCGTGGGGAGATAGTATCAGCAATAAAAAAATACAAAAAGATAAAATCACTTTGCCTAAAAAAATAGTCGACCGCATTATGATATTATGGAAACATTTATATCGGCAATTCAAAAGCTCGTTATTAAAGATGTTGTTCTGTATAGCAAGAAAAAAGTTGAAATAACAAAAGACGTAATTGGCAGTAAATAATTATACAATTTAAAAGTTTAAATACAAAATCAAAAAAACGTGACAAAAAAATATCTTTATGTTATAATACTCAAGATATAATCAAAATCAAGGATTTTTTTGAGAGAATATTATTTTACGGAGAGAGTTTTTATGATACTAAAAAGTATTGAAATGCAAGGATTTAAGTCGTTTGCCGACAAAATATATCTGGATTTTAATTCGGGAATAACAGCTATCGTCGGACCTAACGGATCAGGTAAAAGTAACATTTCTGACGCGATACGCTGGGTAATGGGAGAACAGAGTATAAAATCCCTGCGCGGCAGTAAAATGGAGGACGTAATATTTGCCGGCACTGCCAAAAGAAAGGCGCTTGGCTTTGCTGAAGTTACACTATGCCTTGACAATAGCAGCAAATATTTTGATATCGACTTTCCTGAAGTCCTTGTTACACGCCGTATATACAGAAGCGGTGAAAGCGAATATTATATTAACAAAACTCTCTGCCGTTTAAAAGATGTTCATGAACTGTTTATGGATACCGGTCTCGGTCGTGACGGTTATTCAATAATCGGACAAGGTCAGATAGACAATATACTAAGTACAAAGTCTGAGGACAGACGCCAGATTTTCGAGGAAGCGTCGGGTATATCTAAATATAAATACCGTAAAAACGATGCGGAGAAAAAACTAAATCAGACGACTGAAAACCTTACCCGTGTTGAGGATATTCTCGGTGAACTTGAGACTCAGGTTGAACCGCTCAGACGGCAATCTGAAAAGGCAAAGAAATACTTAGTCCTTCAATCCGAAATGAAAGAACTTGAAATTGATGTTTCAATAATAAATATAGATAAAAAACGCGAAACACTCGATAAGCTCAAAAGTGATATAGATATATATTCAAACCAAATTGAATCAATACAGCAAGAAATCGAAAAGAATGACAGCAAAGTTTCAGCAATGTACAATGAAGCTGAAAAGACAGATAAAAATATCGAAAGATTAAGGAACAACGACAACGAGCTTATAGAAAGCATACATGAGCTGACGAATAACATAAACCTAATAGGCAATAACATCAGTCATGCCAATTCGATAATAGAGCGCCTTCAGTCAGAAATAAAAGACAGCGACGCGCGTTCAAAAGAACTTGATACGGAATCCAAAAGACTTACGGACATCCTATCATCGCTCAATTCACAGAATGAAGCGCTTGATTTGAGTTCAAACGATATCGGTGAAACTGCAAAAAAACTTGGTCTTGACGTATCTGATAAGAGCCGCGAGATTGAACAAATACGAACCGAAATAATTAACCGCAAGGCTTCTACTGCCAACGAGAAAAATGCGATTGAGAATCTCAATATTTTAAAAGACAGCTTTTTATCAAGACAAAACATTATCGAAACTGATTTGGGCGCTAAGGATTCTGACATCAATTCTCTGCGTGAAAAAATGACAGCGCTTGACAATGATATAGATAAAAAGAACAGAGATATAGAAAATCTCAAAACTGAGATAAATCGTTTAGAAGAACAATATGGCAAAAAAACCGGCGAAATTCAGACGATGATTGCCGCAAAGAATAAAAATAACATTATTCTCGGACAAATTACCTCCAAAAAGAAAACTCTTTCAGACATGGAACGAGACTTGGAGGGATATAGCTACGGTGTAAAAAATGTTATGAAGGCAAAACGCAAAAACATTTTAAGCGGAGTGAACATTCACGGACCGCTGTCGCAGCTTATAAAAGTTGACAGCAAATACGTCACAGCTATTGAAACCGCACTTGGAAACACGGCACAAAATATTATTACAGATACATCAGAAGATGCAAAAACTGCTATAAACTACTTAAAAAAGAATAACATGGGCAGGGCTACTTTCTTACCGATACCAAATATAAAACCAAAAAATGTTAGGAATTCCGATGCAGAATCATGCGAGGGATATATAAACAGGGCAGATATGCTTATACAATGTGACAAAAAATACAGTGATATCATAAGCAGTGTTTTGTCAACAACAGTTATCGCCGACAATATAGACAATGCTGTTAAGATGGGAAAAAAATGTTCGCACAAGTTTAGAATTGTTACGCTTGGCGGAGACGTTATTCAAGCAGGAGGCGCAATGACCGGCGGAAGCGTGGCTAAGTCCATCGGCTCGCTCTCCCGCGTAAACGAGATTGAAAAACTCGAAAAACAAATAAAAGAGCTTGAAAGTGAACTAAATGAATACAACGTGAAAATACAAAGGCTAAGTTCAGAAAACACTGAACTTATGGACAGCATAAAAAACAATAATGCTATACTTTCAAATCATAACGATGAATATATCAGAATGTGTTCGGAAAAATCCCATACAGCCGAGATTATTCAAACAGCAAACAGTGACAGAACACAGCTATCTGCCGAACTAACAGAAATTAAGCAAAGACTTAGCGATATAGACAAAGATATAAACACTAAAAATTCAGATATCGTCAGCTTTGAATCTGAAATTCAAAAACTTGAAGAAAAAGTTGAAAATGAACAGAGAATTTTTGCGGAACTTTCAGGTAAAAATGAGGAACTGACAAGCACCTTGCTTGAACTTAGCATACGGAAGAATTCGATTTTAAAAGATATTGAGCAGACAAACGGAAATATACAGAGAGTTAATGAAGAGAAATCTCAGTTAATGAGCTCAGCACATAATAAAATAAATGAAATCGAAGAATTAAAGAGTTATATTGTTAATTCAGAATCTGAAAAAAAGCAGCATGAGAAAAATCTTGTACAGAAAAAAGAAAAGACTGAATCTGCAAAAGCGGAGATCGATATATTAGTAAAACAGCGGCAGGAAATCGAAAATAAAATCAAGCAGCAGCAACAGTCTGTAAAAGGTGTTCAGGATAACATGTTTAAGCTATCCGGACTGCACGCAAAAGCGCAGTCCAGATATGAGAATGTTGAAACTGAACTTGAATCAATAATTAATCATCTATGGGAAGAATATGAACTTACATACAGTGAAATTGCCGAGACAAGGGATTTGAGCAATTTTGATTATGCCGGCAGTACAAAGAGAATTACAGAGCTGCGAAAAGAAATCAAGGGACTTGGCAATATTAATATTGACTCAATTGAAGAATACAAAAATGTTAAGGAACGCGTAGACTTTCTCAGAGAACAAACTGCCGATCTTGAAAAATCAAAAAAAGAGCTTATTAAAATTATTGATGAAATGCTTGAAATCATGAAATCAAGATTCAGCGAACAGTTCAAAATAATCAACGAGAACTTCAGTCAGGTATTTTCTGAACTCTTCGGCGGCGGTCACGCAAAGCTAAGTTTAATAGACCCTGACAATGTTTTGGAGAGCGGTATTGAAATTGAAGCACAGCCGCCGGGCAAGAAATTGCAGAGCCTTACTCTTCTGTCGGGCGGCGAACGCGCGTTTACCGCGATTGCATTGCTGTTTGCAATACTCAACGTCAGACCTACTCCATTTTGTATTCTTGACGAGATTGAAGCGGCGCTTGACGATGTGAACGTTTACCGTTACGCAGAATATTTAAAACAATACAGCCAAAAAACACAGTTTATCGTAGTAACTCACAGACGCGGAACAATGGAAGCTGCAAATATTCTGTACGGTGTGACTATGCAGGAAAAAGGCGTATCAAAATTATTAACATTAAATATAGATGAGGTGCAGGAATAATGGGACTTTTTGACAAACTAAAACAAAGCCTTTCAAAGACAAAGGAATCAATTAATGAAAAATTCAATTCGGTTATTAAGACTTTTAAGAAAATCGATGACGATTTGTTCGATGAACTTGAAGAAATTTTAATTACGGCAGATCTTGGCGTTAATACATCCATGGATATTATTGGAAAACTCCGTGAAGCAGCGCATGAGAAAAAACTACGTGACAGTTATGAGTTAAAAGGCGAGCTCAATCGAATTATGACTGATATACTATCAGAGAGCAGCAATGAAGTTGAGATTTACGGCACACCTGCTGTAATTATGGTTATCGGTGTTAACGGTGTAGGCAAAACTACTTCAATCGGAAAAATAGCTAATATGTACAAAAATCAAGGCAAGTCGGTTTTGATTGCTGCCGCTGATACTTTCCGTGCCGCCGCCATTGAACAGCTTGAAGTATGGGCAGAACGTGCAGATGTTGATATAATAAAGCAACAGGAAGGTTCTGACCCGGCAGCGGTAATTTTTGATGCGATAAACGCAGCTAAGTCAAGGGGAGTTGACATCCTGCTCTGTGATACAGCAGGCAGACTTCATAACAAGAAAAACTTAATGTCCGAACTCAAAAAGATTTACAAGATTCTCGACAGAGAGCTTCCGAATTCCAGCAAAGAGGTATTGCTTGTACTTGATGCAACCACCGGTCAAAACGCAGTACAGCAGGCGGCTCAATTCAAAGAAGCGGCGGACATTACAGGAATAGTACTTACTAAACTTGACGGAACTGCAAAGGGCGGAATTGTTCTTGCGATAAAGAACGAGTATGATATACCTGTTAAATTTATCGGTGTAGGCGAAGGTGTAGACGACATTCAGCCATTTGATGCACAAGAGTTTATTAATGCAATAATCGACCCCGAAGATGAAAAACCTATCAGCGAGGAAACTGTTGAACTTTAATCTGTAATCATTTGGCAAAATATATCGTATATATGTTTATTATGCGGTATAAATTGGGCAAATGTATCAAAAATATTAAATTTTGAAAAAACGCTTGCAAAGAAATGGTTTTTATGTTATTATAGTTTAGATAAATTACGGATAGTCCTCTGCCGCTTTATTGATTGGGCATGAATATCTAAGGAAAGAAAGGATGTAAAAATGGATATTTTACAACAAATCACGCAGGAGCAAATCAGAACAGATTTACCTAAACTTGAGATTGGTGATACCGCCCGTATCTATGTTAAGGTAAAAGAAGGAAACAGAGAAAGAGTACAGATGTTTGAGGGTACCGTTATCAAGAAGAATCATGGCGGTATTCAGGAAACATTTACCGTAAGACGTCTTTCATACGGTGTCGGAGTTGAGAGAACATTCCCGATGAACTCTCCGAAGATTGAGCGTATCGAAGTTGTAAGACACGGTAAAGTTAGACGTGCTAAGCTTTACTATCTCCGTGACAGAGTTGGTAAGGCTGCTAAAGTTAAGGAAAAACTTAAATAATGTTCCGAAAGTTGCAGTGGTGGTTATTTATAATCACCACTCTTTAGCATTTCACAACATTTTAGGGGATGTAAAAAATGAATGAAAACTACAATATACCCGAAAGAAATCAAAACAATCGAGACCTTGACAGGATATTAAATGAAAGTACAAATTCAATATTTGAAGGAACTCAAAGCGTTACGAACTCTTCTTCCTCTGCGTCGGGAAATCCAACGGTAGATAAAGCAAAGAGTGAAATCAATGCGCAGGCTGATTCGATGCTCCGTGAAATTGAGGAGCGCCGTAAGAGAAGAGAAGTAAGGCAGCGTGAACTTGAGCAGCAAGTACATGCCGAGGCTGAGGCTAAAGCCCGCCGCGAAGCAAGGCTTAAAGCTCAGGAGGATTTTGACTCTAAGCTAAGAGACGCGTATATGAGGGACGGTAATTCAAGACCGTCTTCAAATTCAAGACCGATTCCTAAAGTTTCGTCCTCTGACGTAAAGTTCAGCAATGTATCGCACAGTACAAATGATGTGCTTGATAGATTTTCAACAACTCCGTCTAAAAACGAAACATCGCACCAGAGACATTCTATACCTCAGGGACAAACTGTTCAAGGCGAAAGACCCAGACAGAGACGTGCAATTTCTTCAGGAGAAACACAGGTTATGCCTAAGATTTCTGAATCCAAAATACCTACAAGAAAGATTGCATCTTCATCGAGACTGTCTCAGCTTGGCAGAAGCGTCAAACAGGATGAAACCAAGAGAACACAGCCTGTTTCACATATGAGTACATCTGAACGCACAGGGTCTCAAAACACACGATTAAGAAATAATACATCAAAACAAATACCTGCTGCTTCTAGAAAAAGTACCGCTTATTCGGCACAGCACAGAGCATCGGGAACTGTCAATAAAAAAACGAAGGAAGTTGATACTATGAAGGAAATTAGAGAATGGATTATTGCTATTGCAATAGCAATAGTAGTATCACTGCTTATAAGAAACTTTGTATTTACACTTGTTAAAGTTCAGGGAGAATCTATGCAGCCAACACTCCAAAACGAGGACAGACTCTATGTTAACAGATTTTTCTATTCACCTCATAAGGGTGATGTAGTTATATTTAAGCCCGCATCAGACCCTGACAGACCATACATCAAAAGAGTTATCGCTACTGAAGGCGATACTGTATTTATTGATTTTGAAACCGGTGACGTTTATGTAAATGATAATATAATCAATGAACCTTATATTAAGGACAAGACGACAAGATCAGGTGAATATATTAACGAACTTATCACAAACGGCGAATACAGTAAAGATAATCCTATTGTTGTAGAAAAGGGTAAAATATTCGTTATGGGTGATAACCGTAACAACAGCAAAGACAGCCGTATGATAGGTCAGATACCCAAAGATGAACTTATCGGCGGTGCAGTGTTTAGATTCTGGCCTCTGAATAAATTTGGTTCGGTATCATACAAAATGTCATACCTAATCGAAGATGAGAATATGAACTTTAAATTATCTGCATAAGACTATGAAAGCATCGGTATTGCAAACATGCAATACCGATTATTTTTAGCAAGACTCCCGTCAGTCTAATCACTTATATCATGTAATTACAAAAGGAGCTTTAAAATGGACAACGTAAATAACAGGTATCAGCTTCAATGGTTTCCCGGACATATGGCAAAAACAAGACGTATGATTCAAGATAACCTCAAACTGGTAGAACTTGTGATAGAACTTGTTGATGCTCGCCTTCCTCTATCATCAAGGAATCCTGATGTTGATAAAATTATATCTCAAAAACCAAGAATTGTAGTTCTGAACAAGGCAGATATTGCCGACAGTGATGCAACATCAAAGTGGCTGAACTATTTTAAGAACAATGGTGTCACAGCAATTGCTGCTGATTGTAAATCAGGAAAGGGACTTAAAAATTCACTTGATAAGGCAATAAATATTGTTCTGGCAGACAAATTTAAGCGTGACGAAGCACGCGGAATACAAAAACATGCAGTTAAAATGATGGTTATTGGCATACCAAATGTCGGCAAGTCATCATTTATCAACAGATTAACAGGCAGAGCTGCAGCCAAAACAGGCGACAAGCCGGGTATTACACAAACAAAGCAATGGATTAGAATTGCCGGTAAGTACGAACTTTTGGATACTCCGGGTATACTCTGGCCTAAATTTGAAAGCGAAGAGGTCGGCAGAAAAATTGCCTTCACCGGCGGCATTAAGGACGATATACTGGATGTAGAAGATCTTGCATATGAATTGCTTGATATTCTTAAAGAAAACTATATAGACAATATAATTTCAGCATATAAGCTGACTGATGATGTACGTGAGCTTAACAAGTACGAACTTTTAGAAGCTATCGGCAGAAAACGCGGATGCATTATATCCGGCGGCGAAACAGACACATTCAGAGCTGCAAATATTATACTGAGCGATTTTCGCAGTGCAGCAATCGGGAAAATCACTCTCGAATTGCCGCAAATCAAATAAAAGAAAGCAGGAAACAACATGAGTAAAACAGAAAAAGACCTTATAAATATGCTTAAATACGAGCAAGAATTAATATCAGAAGGTTATAAAATTATCTGCGGAATAGACGAAGCCGGCAGGGGTCCGCTCGCAGGTCCGGTCTGCGCCGCTGCGGTAATTTTGCCTAACGGGCTTATAATAGACGGAGTTAACGACTCAAAAAAATTGTCTGAAAAGAAGCGTGAAAAACTTTATGATGAGATTATAAACGCTGCAATAGCTTACTCAGTTCAGTTTGTGTCCCCTGAGAAAATAGATGAAATTAATATTCGTCAGGCAACGCATCTGGCTATGCAAAATGCAGTGTCTGACCTAAAAATTAAGCCTGATATTCTTATTGTTGACGGCAATGATAATATTGATTTTGACGGCATAAAAAGTATTTACATAAAAAAGGGCGATGCAAATTCTCAAACAATTGCTGCCGCCTCTATACTTGCAAAGGTCACAAGAGACAGATATATGATTGGTCTTGCTGAAGAATACCCCGAATACGGGCTTGACGCTCATAAGGGTTACGGAACCAAAAAGCACATAGAAGCAATACAAAAGTACGGGGTTCAGCCTATCCACAGGAAATCGTTTATGACAGACAAGGTTCTCGGAGTGAAGAAATGAGAATAGATAAAAAACAAATTGGAAAATTCGGTGAAGCCGAAGCTGAAAAGCTTTTAATAGAAAAAGACTTCACAATTATAACAAAGAATTATTACGGAACACACGGCGAGCTTGACATAGTTGCACTTGACATAAAAAATCAATCAATAGTATTTGTTGAGGTAAAAACCAGAAAAAGTAAAGAATTCGGTCTTGCATCTGAAAGCATAGGCAAGTCAAAATTAAAAAGCTTGGTGCTTACCGCGAAACAATTTCTGCTTAAAAACCCAACAGAATATCAAATACGGTTTGATGTTATTGAAGTATACTATCAAAACGACGGTGAGGGAAATCCCATCACCGCCGAAATTAATCATATAGAAAATGCGTTTTTTGATTTAAGCGGTATATAATTCTATTCTTCATCATATCTAAATTGCAGGTCATAAAGATTCTTATATATACCGCAGAGCGCTATCAGTTCATCGTGTGTTCCCTGCTCAGCAACCTGTCCGTCTGATATAACAGCTATTTTATCTGCATTTTTAATAGTTGACAGTCTATGAGCCACAACTATAGTTGTTCTTCCTTTGCATAATTCATCTAATGAACGCTGTATTAAAATCTCAGTCGTGTTATCAAGCGCACTTGTTGCCTCGTCTAATATAAGTATCGGCGGATTTTTTAAAAAAACACGGGCTATGCTAAGACGCTGTTTCTGTCCGCCTGATAATCGAACGCCTCTCTCGCCGATTTGAGTGTCATATCCGTTTTCCATAGACATAATATAATCATGAATGTTTGCTCTTTTGGCGGCATCTATTACCTCTTCTTCGCTTGCATCCAATCGTCCATATAATATATTATCTTTTATGCTTGCGTTAAACAAGTATATATCCTGCTGAACAATTCCTATATTTTTACGCAGCGATTCCCTTGTCATATGATTTATATCTACTCCGTCAATCAGGATATTGCCCGATGTAACATCATAGAAATGAGGAATCAAATGGCATATTGTGGTCTTTCCTCCGCCGCTTGAGCCTACAAGTGCAAAAATTTCACCTTTGTTTATATTAAGACTTAAATTTTTTAATATATTTTTCTCTCCGTCATAGCCATAGGATACGTTTTTAAATTCAATATGACCTTCAAGGATTCCTGAATCAATTGCATTTTCGCTGTCTTTTTCGGGCTCGGTATCCATAATCTCCAAAAATCTCTCAAAGCCCGTTACACCATTTTGATATTGCTCCATAAAATTAATCAATGTGTTAACCGGTGTCAGGAACAAGTTAATAGAGACAATAAACGCGGAATAATCACCG
>CAOKIL010000020.1 GCA_948468535.1 uncultured Eubacteriales bacterium | reverse complement strand
ACATACCCGGTGAGGCTCAGGCAGAAATTAAGGTTTCAAGCAATGAAGATTCGCAAAGTACATCATCGTACAGCTACCACGGTTCGGCGCTTGGCAGCAACGCAGTTGATTCGTTCAAACAGCAATCCGACATGACATACAATACTGCACCGAATACTCATGAATACAACAGCACATATTCAGCACAAACCGAAAGTTATCAAAACGCACCATACAGCAATGAAGCATACATGAACGGTGTTAATGCCGCAAAAGAAAAAAGATCTAATCCTTTCCCGTATAACGAATATGTCAAAAACAAAAAAGCTGACAAAAAACCTAAACGCTATATAGCAGCTCTTCTCGCTGCCGCAGTTCTTAATCTTGCCGTTCTCGGCGGAGCTTTTGCACTGGGACACACATTTGGTTCAAAGAACAGCACTGTATCAAACAAAGAAAGCCTTTCACAGTCTCTTAAATCAAATGAATCAAGTCCGGCTTCATCTTCTGCTGCCGGCAATACAACAAATACGGCTGCAACCGGAAGTGACAAAACAACAACCGAAATCGCCAAAGAAGTTGGTCCGGCTGTCGTGGGCATAAAGAGCAAAATACAAGGACAAATCAGTTTGTTCGGCGGATATACCGAATCCGAGTCACAAGGTTCAGGAATAATAATCAGCGAGGACGGATATATTGTTACAAACAACCATGTTGTTGAAGGCTCGCATGAAGTCACAGTTCTTCTCAATACCGGATCCGAGTATAACGCAAATGTTATTGGTACAGATCAGGAAACTGACCTTGCCGTAATCAAAATCGAACCGAGTGAAGATTTAACCGTGGCGTCACTGGGTGATTCAACAAAAGTTGAAGTCGGCGAAACAGCCATCGCAATAGGCAACCCCATGGGTGTTGAGTTCTTCGGAAGTGTAACTCAGGGCATTGTGAGTGCAGTAAACAGAACCGTTGAGGTTGACAACAGAACAATGAACCTCATACAAACAGATGCCGCAATTAACTCCGGTAACTCAGGCGGAGCATTGATTAATTCAAGAGGCGAAGTAATAGGTATAAATACCGTAAAAGTTTCTGCGACAGGCGTTGAAAGCATGGGATTTGCAATACCTATCTCAGAGGCGAAGCCTATCGTATCAGACTTGCTTGACTACGGATATGTAAAGGGCAGACCCGTAATTGGTGTTTCGACACGTGACGTATCATCTTACATGGCGCAGCAATACGGCTGGCCGCAGGGCGCACAAATCATGTCTGTCACAATAGACAATGCAAGAAATGCCGGATTGCAACAGGGCGATATAATCACATCTGTTGACGGAAAGAATATTTCTTCAGGTTCAGAACTTACAGAATACAAAGATACAAAGTCACCGGGCGATACCATCGAACTTGAAGTTTACAAGTACGCAACCGGCAAAACAGAAAAAGTTAAAGTTGTTCTCAGTGAACAAATACCGGACTAATAAAGTAATGTTAACAGTGCCACAATATGTGGCACTGTTGTTATAAAATTGTATAATTTGTAATAATTTATTAATTGCTTTTTACGAATAATAAATGTATAATAGGTTTGAGAGTAAAAGACTATAAATATAATTGAAAGTGAGAATACTATATGGTCAACTATGACAACAACCAATATGAGGGGTTTCTCGATATTGTCAGTGATTTAATAAATACTCCCGAATTTAAAAAACTTGAAGATTGTACACATCATTATGGAGTAAGCAGATATCAGCATTGTATCAACGTAGCGTATTACAGCTATGTACTTTGCAAAAAATTAGGGCTGAATTACACTGCCGCCGCAAGAGCAGGTTTGCTCCACGACCTATTCTATTACGACTGGCAGAACTCAGGGCTCAGCATGGCAAAACATGCACTCAGGCACTCATCAATAGCCCTAAAAAATGCTGAAAAACTAACCAGTCTTTCAGCGCTTGAACGTGATATAATAAAAAATCACATGTGGCTTTGCGGCAAAATATGGCCAAAGCACAGAGAATCCTACATCGTTTCACTCGCAGACAAGATTTGCGCTGTTTGGGAGGCAAGCTACGGCGTGAAACAAAAATTGATTTTGTCTATTAATGTTTAATTATTATAAATATATGACATACTTATAATTAGTTCAAATAATTTAAATTTTATAAAAAGAAAGGTGAGTTTTAATGAACTTAGGAAGAAAACTCAAAAAAATATCGGCAATATCTCTTGCCGGAATCTTGGCGGCAGGCGTTCTGGCATCCTGCGGAACAGACAACACAAATAATTCCGCAAGCCCAGCCACCACCTCGTCAGTATCAGCAGATTCGGATGATAAAAATGCAAATGATAATAACGTCACAAGCACTTTTACTCCTAAAGCAGACGACAAAACAGTCGGCGATGCAGAATCTACGGTTATACCGCAGACAGCCGAAGAAGCTGCCGATGACGTTGATGCAATTGCCAATGAAATTGCAAGCCTTGAAGAACTCATCACTGCCGGCAACTTTGACGATGCTATGATGCAGATACGCGCTCTTTTGACCAAAAATCTGTCAGATGCACAGAAAGCGGTTGTTGAAACATATCAAAAACAAATACAAGATAGAATTTCAGACGGACTTACAGACTAAAAGTTAAAAAATATACCTCCTATTTTGTCGAATTCTCAATTTTTGGCATAATTATAAAATTTTTCTTGACAATCATATAAATTTGTGATACAATCTGTACAAGGGTTAAGTTATTAATATATCTTAACAAATATTTAGGAGGTATTTTTCATGACAGGAAAAGTAAAATGGTTTAACGCAGAAAAGGGATTCGGCTTTATTGAAGGCGAAGACGGCAAGGACGTATTTGTTCATTTTTCTGCTATTGCCATGGATGGTTACAAGACACTCGAAGAGGGTGCAGAAGTTGAGTTTGACGTTATCGAAGGAGCTAAAGGTCCGCAGGCAGTAGATGTTAAGACCGTTTAATCTTTTTAATATATTTTATATATTACGATTTCAGAAAGATTTTAACTAATTGAACCAAAACACAGCCGCCTCATTTTGAGGCGGCTGTTTTGTGTCTATTAATACTTATTTCTCTTTATATATGTTGTATGCAAAAGTTCATGAGCCTTGTGCGAACCCGGTTTTTCAAAATACTCGCTGTATAGTATTTCCATATCCGGATTTTCATGGCTCTTTCTTATCTTACTGTTTACATCTTCTGAATACAAAGCTTTTGCACGCTGTACTCTGACATCAACATCCATCTTATCGCGTGACGGAACAATAGGCTGACCGCCGCCGTTTACACAGCCGCCGGGACATGCCATGATTTCAACAAAGTGATAATCCGCCTTGCCGTCTCTGATACTTTCAAGGAGCTTTCTCGCATTGCCGAGACCATTTGCGACAGCAACCTTGACGTCCATACCGCCCATATTCACAGTTGCTTCTTTGATTCCCTCAATTCCGCGTACTTCTGTATAATCTATATCTTCAACCGACTTTCCGCCCAGAGTATCCGCTGCCGTTCTGAGTGCAGCCTCCATAACTCCGCCGGTAGCTCCGAATATTACACCTGCGCCGCTGGCACGTTCAAACGGAACATCAAACTCCTCATCAGGCAGTTTGTCAAACATGATACCTGCCTGCTTAATCATTCTTGCAAGCTCACGCGTTGATATAACTGCATCTACATCGCGCAGTTTATCAGCTTCCATCTCAGGTCTGCCAGATTCAAACTTTTTGGCAACACACGGCATAACCGAAACAACAAACATATTCTTTGGATCAATACCATTCTTTTCAGCATAATACGACTTCATCACTGCACCAAACATCTGATGCGGTGACTTACATGACGAAAGATTGTCCAAAAAGTCAGTGAAGTAATGTTCACAGAACTTAACCCAGCCGGGACTGCATGATGTTATCATCGGAAGCTTTCCGCCGTTTTGTACACGCTCTATAAGTTCGTTTGCCTCTTCCATTATTGTCAGGTCAGCGCCTGTATCTGTATCAAACGTCTTATCAAATCCAAGTCTGCGCAGAGCAGCAGCCATCTTTCCTGTAACCGGTGTTCCCATCGGATATCCGAACTCCTCGCCGAGACCGGCTCTTACTGCCGGCGCTGTCTGAACAATAACATACTTTTCAGGGTCAGCGATTGCGTCCCATACCTCTTTTGTATTGTCCTTTTCATAAAGCGCGCCGGTCGGACACGAAACTATACATTGTCCGCAGTTTACACAAGCAGTGTCTGACAACGGCTTTTCAAACGCTGTACTCACACGCGTCTTAAATCCGCGTTCCATAGTGTCAATAACCGCAACTGTTTGAACATCCTTACACATATTAACACAACGGCGGCAAAGTATACACTTTTTGTTATCTCTGACAATCGAAGGCGAAACATTATCTATATCATGCTCTGTCATTTCACCCTCAAACGATATGCCTTCAACACCCAGCTCATCTGCCAAATCCTGAAGTTCACATGACTTGCTGCGTATACAGCTAAGACACTTTCTGTCATGATTTGAAAGCAAAAGTTCAAGAGTCAGCTTTCTCTGCTCTCTGACCTTTGGAGTGTTGGTCATGACTTCAAGCCCCTCAGACACCGGGTATACGCACGCTGCCTGAAGCGCTCTTGCGCCTTTCACCTCAACGATACACATTCTGCATGAGCCTGTCTTGCTCACATCTTTTAAATAACACAAAGTAGGTATATCAATTCCTGCTTCACGTGCTGCTTCAAGGATAGTATAATCGGCAGGAACACTCATTGCTGCCCCGTTGATTTTTATATTAACATTTTCTGACATATTCGTTGCCTCCTATTTCGATATTGCCTTAAACGGACATTTATCCATACAAGCACCGCACTTGATACACTTATCCGCATCAATGCTGAACGGACTCTTAACCTCGCCTGAAATAGCTCCGACAGGACACTGCTTTGCACAAAGTCCGCAGCCTTTACACTTGTCGGCATCAATCTCGTACTTAGCCACTCCCTTACATACATGCGCCGGACAGGTCTTATCTACAATATGCGCCTCATACTCATGTCTAAAGTATTTAAGCGTGGACAAAACAGGGTTCGGTGCAGTCTGACCAAGACCGCAGAGTGAACCTGCCTTAATCGCTTCTGCAAGGCTTTCAAGTCTTTCCAAATCCTCCATTGTTCCGTTGCCATCGGTTATTTTATTAAGGATTTCAAGAAGTCTCTTTGTACCTATACGGCATGGAGTACACTTTCCGCATGATTCATCAACCGTAAATTCAAGGAAGAACTTAGCGATATCAACCATACAGTTGTCCTCGTCCATTACAATAAGACCGCCTGAACCCATCATTGAACCGATAGCCGTCAATGAGTCATAATCAATAGGCGTATCAATAAGTTCAGCCGGAATACAACCGCCCGAAGGTCCTCCTGTCTGAGCCGCCTTGAACTTCTTGCCGTTCGGAATACCTCCGCCGATATCCTCGATAATCTCGCGCAAAGTGGTTCCCATAGGAACTTCAACAAGACCGGTATTGTGAATCTTTCCGCCCAAAGCGAATACCTTTGTACCCTTGCTCTTTTCGGTTCCGATTGATGCGAAAGTATCTGCGCCCTCTAAAATAATTCTCGGTATGTTTGCATATGTCTCAACGTTGTTTAGCAGTGTCGGCTTACCAAACAGACCCTTTACCGCCGGGAACGGCGGACGCGGACGCGGTTCACCTCGCTTGCCTTCAATAGAGGTCATAAGCGCTGTCTCCTCGCCGCAGACAAACGCGCCTGCGCCAAGTCTGATTTCCAAATCAAAATCAAATCCGCTTTCAAAAATGTTCTTGCCCAAAAGCCCGTATTCGCGTGCCTGGTTTATAGCAATCTGCAATCTCTGAACCGCAATCGGATATTCGGCTCTGATATAGATATATCCCTGATTCGAGCCTATTGCATATCCTGCGATTGTCATAGCCTCGATAACCGCATGGGGGTCACCCTCAAGAACACTTCTGTCCATAAACGCGCCGGGGTCGCCCTCGTCGGCATTACAGCAAACATATTTTTGGTCGTCAACCGAATTTGCCGCAAACTGCCACTTTAAGCCTGTCGGAAATCCGCCGCCGCCGCGGCCTCTGAGACCTGAGTTCTTAATCTCGTCTATAATCTCTTGCGGCGTCATTTCCTTAAGTGCCTTGTTAAGTGCACGATATCCGTCACGGCCTATGTACTCTTCTATTTTTTCAGGATTTATCACACCGCAGTTACGCAGTGCAACACGATGCTGCTTCTTATAAAAGTCAACTTCATTAAGCGACTTAATCTCATCGCTTCCCTCATGAACTGACTCTTCGTATAAAAGTCTCTGAACAATTCTGCCTTTGAGAAGATGCTCTTCAACAATTTCTGCTACATCCTCAACTTTAACCATGCTGTAGAATGCACCCTCAGGATATACTATTACAACAGGTCCGAGTGCACACAAACCAAAGCAGCCTGTTTTTACAATTTCAACCTCGTTTTCAAGACCGTGTTCTTTTATACGGTTTTCAAATTCATCAATAAGCTTAATACTGCCGGAAGAAGTACAGCCTGTACCTCCGCAGACAAGAACTTGTGACCTTACACTCATTTGTTACATACCTCCCGTCTGAGCTGCTCCGATTGCAAATTCTTCAACCGGCTTGCCGCCTATAATATGCTCTGCTATAATCTTATCCGCCTTTTCGGGCGTCACATTGGCATATATAACTTTTTCCATGCCCGGACTGTGTACCTCAACAATAGGTTCCATACTGCACAAACCGATACATCCCATTTGTGTAACAGTTATGCCGCTAAGTCCGCGGCTTTCGATTTCCTTTACAAACTCAACAAGTACATCTCTTGCTCCTGCTGATATTCCGCATGTTGCCATACCGACTACTATGCGTGTTCGGTCCTCTTTAACTTCCCGCAAATCGAGACGATTTTTTACTTTGTCGCGAATCGCATCAAGTTCTGCCAAACTCTTCATCTTCTACCTCCTAAAATATATCGCCTTTATAAATAATTGATTATCTGTATTAATTTATATCGCTGATACCTGCTTGTGAAAGACCGTCTTTGATATATGAACCAATCCACATTAAAACTTCCGGTTCAGCAATAGAAATGTCTTTTAGTATTCCGCGCATAACTTTGGTATCAAAAACAAACTCACTGCCGCACGCACTGTGCCTGTATACGATTTCCGTATCCGGCGGAGCCGCAGAGATAAGCGCAACAATCGTATCCGACATGCTGCCTATAGAAGCTCTGTGACGGCTTTTGTACTCAAAATCTGCATTTACGGCTGTACCCATGCCTAAAACTGAATTTATTTCAATCGTTCCGCCTGCAATTTCCGCCGCATGTCTAAGCATTGGGATTCCCAGCCCCTCGTGTTCATTGCCGCACTCGTCCAAACTTCGTCTGCGTACGGCCTCAAGCTTATCAGGGCTCATACCCATACCATCATCCGAAACCGAAATACTTAGCAAATCATGCTTTATATCCTCAGAAATACTGATTTCAATATGCTTTGACTTCGCCTTGACAGAATTAATTGCAATATCAAGTATATTAAGCGACAGCTCTGTCATTTCACTTGGCATAGACTAATACTTTTTGAGAATATCCTCAACCTCGTCAACCGTCAGTCTGCCGTAAACGTGTTCGCCAATCGTCATAACCGGCGCAAGACCGCACGCACCGATACAGCGTGTTGCGTCAAGAGAGAACTTGCCGTCATCTGTACATTCGCCGACATCAATTCCGAGGATTTCTTTTATCTTTTCAAGAATATCACCGCTGCCCTTTACATAGCAAGCCGTGCCGAGACAAACGCCGATTGGATATTGTCCCTTTGGATTGAGCGAAAACTGAGTATAGAACGTAACTATTCCATATATCTCCGCCAGAGGTACATCAAGACCTTCCGCTATCATAGTTTGTACTTCAATAGGAAGATATCCGTAAATTTCTTGTGCCTCATGCAGAACAGGTATTGTTGCGCCTTTCTCATCTTTATGAGCCGCAATAACTTCCATCAGCTTTGCTTCCTGCTCTTTTGTTCCCTTAAATGGTATTGCCATTTTGCGAAACCTCCTAAACTCCTAAAATATATAAAATAATAAATTTCAAACAAATTATGTAAATCAAATGATTAAAATTCACACTTATAATAAGTATATCACACTATTATCTTCTATGCAACGGCAATTTTTTATTTTATGTTAAATTTTTACCAAAAAACTGAATATTTTACAAATATTTTCCGCTATATGCTTGCTTTGAGTCAGATATTAATATTGACAATCTAAAAAAGCAGTGTTAAAATTATGATATTAAAAATTTGTAGATTTAAGACTAAGGAGTAAATATAATATGCTGGAGAACAAATCAAAATCACAGCAGCACAGACCAAAGTATAAATCAAATCTAATCGTTTATCTTGTCATAAGCGGTATAATTTATGTAATATATAATACCTACAAAACTGTTGCTGAGCAAAACGGCTATCTCAAAAGCCCCTGGATATCGGGTACATATTTCTTTGTATCGCTTATGGTTATGGTTGTTGCTTATTACCGCATCGCGCGAAAAGGTGATAACTATATCAAAGAATATCATCATGATTTATATGACAGATTTTATAATGTGCTTGTCACCGGCAAAAAAGACCTCAAACGTCCGATATTTATTGGACTGCAAACGATGACAAACACCGATTATGAGGATGACTATAACCTCAAAACAATCCGCAAGGAGGCAAAGCTCTATGTGTGCGCCCTTGCAATAATAGTTATTTTAACCTTCATACAGGTACTGTAAGTCAAAAGGCAGTATTGCGTAAGTGCAATACTGCCTTCAGAGTTTTTCATCACTCTTACTCATCATTATGTTTCATCAGCCCAAGCCAATAACCAAATATATATGATGTGTTATGACCTAATTTTGACCAAAAGTTCGTTTTGTCAGGCATAACCAAGTCTATATCGCTGTTGGCAACCAGATTAAACTCACCGTATTTTTCACCGTTAACCGTTACCGTTCCTCTGCCGACGCTGTCACCTGTCTTTATCGGAAAATTCATTTCTTGATTTAGTTCTGTATCAACATTTATCTCGTCACTGTCACTTACAGGAAATGTATATGCCTTGTCTGGGCTTACCCCTGTATAACCGAGCAATCCTCCTGCTACAACAATTTTATCTATAACTTGTTCCGTACTTGTCAGTTCTGTTTGATGATACTGTTCAAACATTGCGTTATGCAAGCCGGTATGGTCAGCCCAGTCATTCGGGTCACCCAAAGTAACACAAATCAAAGTCATTTCATCTCTTGTAACAGCCGACACAAGACAGCGTCCGGCCTTTTTGGTAAATCCTGTCTTTACCCCCACGCATCCGTCCAGCGTTCCCAGAAGCTTGTTATGATTTTTCATTTCACGGTTATACTCTTTGCCTTCCCACGGGACTGACTTTGTTTTTGTCGCTGCAATCTCACAAAACTTAGGTATATCCATTGCATACTTTGTTATCTTTGCGAGTTCCAAAGCAGTCGTATAATGTGTATCGCTCGGCAGACCGTTCGGATTATCAAAATGCGTATGTTCAAGTCCTATATTCGCAGCAGTTTCATTCATCATCTCGACAAAACGTTCTACACTTCCGCCAACGCTCTCAGCAATAGCAACTGCTGCGTCGTTTCCGGATAAAAGCATCAGACCATAGATTAAGTTTTCAAGGCTTATCTTCTCACCTTTTTCGAGATACATGCTTGAACCTTCAACCATTGAGGCTGCTTCGCTGACTTCTATAACATCCTCAAGGTTACCATACTTCAAAGCAACAAGTGCGGTCATAATTTTAGTAGTGCTTGCCATAGGAAGCTCCGAATCTGCATTATGATTATAAAGTACCCTGCCGGATTTTTGTTCTATTACAACCGCCGCATTCGCGGATGTTCCAGGCACACCCTCTGCATTTGCCGGAACATATATGCCACATATTATAACTGTTGTGACTGCTATGATGACTGTAATTCTGTAAAATATATTTTTCAAAATATCATCTCCTGTGACCGCGATTTTTAATCGCGCATTCTGAAACTATGTGTTTTACTGATGGTAACCAAAGTCAATATATTACTTAGTTGTGCTGCATGACCGCGATTTTTAATCGCGCATTCTGAAACTATGTGTTTTACTGATGGTAACCAAAGTCAATATATTACTTAGTTGTGCTGCATGACCGCGATTTTTAATCGCGTAATACTTTAAATTATATTATAAAACACAATAATTATTCCATACACAGAAATACGGACAGGTTATGTCCGTATTTACTAAAAAATTTTAACTTTATCTATGGACTTCGTGTGCCACAGCGGCTTCCAGAATATGCTCATATGCCCAGAAATCCGGCCGGATATCATAGAACGGGTTTATCTTTGGCGTGCTGCACACCGGATATCTGTCCAGAATTTTATTCATCATCATTACAACAGACGAACGTATCATATCATCATACGGATGAAACTCACCGTTCTCATCTCCGCCTACATAACCGTTCACACGGAGAGCCGCAATATATCCGTCCGCCATGTGACCGCTGCAATCAGCAAACCCGCTCTCGCCGCTTGGCTGTAAACCTAAATAACGACATGCAAGAATTGCAAATTCAGCCTTTGACATATTGTCGTCAGGCCGGTATGTGCCGTAAACATCACCGGTAATAAACCCAACTGAGTTCAAATATGCAACATACTTATAATACCATGCCCATTCCGGAACATCACTCAATTTGGTTGAATACTGAGCGTTCGGGTCAAAGCTGTCACTGAGCTTGGCAAGCATGGTTGCCGCCTCGGCTCGCGTTATTGTACCCGATGGTCTGAACGATCTGTCCTCGTAACCGTTAATATACGGCTCATCATTAGTTCTGTCCACATTACCCTCTGACTTCTTCAGCGTCAGTCCGTACTCGGCAGCAATCGCTCTCGCATCGGCTGCCGCAAGTTTCTTCAGCGCTATGTCGTTGTTATAATATATCAAATCCTCGTATGATGTCAGGTAGCAATGGTCAATCGATATTGACGGAATACCTGCATAAGCACACTCGCGCATCATTCCTGAAAAATCAGCAAGACGCTCAGCATCCCACATTAGACCGGTTTCTGATGCTCTTGTATAAACCCCGGCAGATGTATCAATCCCAAGAGCATCAAGCTCTCCTAAAACCTTGTATCCAAGGTCAGGCTTTGTATACTCCCACAAGCCTGATGCACACACAGATGCACCATGAACCGTTCTGTCCGCTGACGAGTTAAAGTGAAGGCTAATCACTATATCAGCTCCGACTTTTTTTGCATAATCCGTCCTCTCGGCATAGGTCATGTGATAGTCGGCATATCTTGTAAGATTTACCAGAGCTCCGCTGTACTTCATGAGTTCCAGCCTAATATATTGAGCCAATTTAAAAGTCATTGCCTTTTCCTGAAACTCCACCCCTCCGACAGATGTTCCGCCCTGGTCTGTTCCTCCGTGAGCCGGGTCAATAACAATATTTACTATATTATCGGCATGAACTTCCAAAGTTCGGCAAGTCCCAAGCAACAGTAACAAAGCCGCCAAAACTGCCGACAGCCATATCGGATATTTTACTAACCTGCTCATTTATATTACTCCTAATTCCTGTTCAGTAGTCTTACTTACTCCGTGTATTCATAATCATCGGAATAATCTTCACCGTTATCCAAAGAACTGTAATCCGCATCGTCTTTATATTCTTCTGTATTCTTTGCACCCGAATTCTTTGAACCGGCAAAGAACTCGCTTACCTTATCAATAGCTACAGGCACTGCATCGAAAATACGGTCATATATACTGTTTTCCTCACTGACCGAAACCATACGAATTGTTCCGTTGCCTACTACCAAAAAACCTACCGGCGTGAGCGACAATCCGCCGCCTGTACCGCCGCCGAACAGATTATTCACCTCATCTGATTGTGTGCCGTCAGTCAGCTTTTTATTCCTCGGAAACTCAGAGCCGCCGACACCAAATCCGAGTGCGACTTTTGATATAGGCATAATAACAGTACCGTCCGGAGTTGTAATCGGTTGTCCGACAACCGTATTTACATCTATCATTTCCTTTAATCCTCTGAGGGCTGACGCCATCAATCCTTCAATTGGGTGCTTATCTGACAGTTCTGACATTTTTAACACATTCCTTTCTTTTTGTATATCTTAATATCAATATTTTTCAATTAAAAGCCTAGCCCAATTGCGCGCTATTCTCAGATAACTAACGCATATATTGACTCCTTCAATTTGAGTACAATCGTTAGATTGAGCACGCCACATCAAAATGTGGGGCACAGCCAGACCTGCGCGCCATCGGATGTTCCCTTTCATGGAACCTTAATAAAGGGGTTCCACCCCTTTAAATCTCCGATTATCATAATCTATCAAGGCTTTGGCTACATTGCCGCCGCGGCTTGGTATGGCGGACGTGGTCACACATCTTTGATGTGTGGTGGCAATCAGTAACTATTGTTCAACAAATTATGCAATGCCGTTCATATGAATACGCAAATATGGGTTAGGCATTGATTTCAAAGGCAAAGCCTTGATGAACTATTTTTATAAATTGCTTCGCTTTGTCTTTCTTAACTTATATGAGACAAAGCCGATAATCATCGCATTTAAGAAATACGCAAGTCTTGTCTTTACAACTGCTCCAACCTCATAGTCAAACATCCTGGTTACATAATTCGGGTCAAGAAACAGCCGCGGTCCGTTCTCAGTCTTTATATACTTCTTAATCAAAGGCGTAAGACTGCCTGCTCCGGCATACATTGCACCGTATGCCATACCCGTTTTATCAGGTTCGCCCGTACCGTATCTGATATATATATCAAGTCTGTCAAGCCTAATCTTATATCTCAAATGACGAAACACTCTGCTAAGTCCATATTTGTAATCAGAAATCACCGCAGCATATTTTATAATCAAATCATGCAGAGCCTGAAAGTCAAAAATATAATTTTCGCTGTCCCAAAGACTTTTTAAATCAGCTTTAAGCTCTCCCTCGCTGACTGATGTGCCGAGAAAGTCTTTGAACTTTGAATTCTGCGATTCTTCCTCGGCTTCAATTTGCTCATCTGCATCTTTAGCCGCTTCTTTTGACGCTTTATCAGCTAATTTATCAAACGGTATCTCAAAAGTCCGTTTGATAAACCGCCAAATACTCACTGTCAAAATTGCTTTATGGCTGTTTGCCGCCGCATCTATTGTGACAACAGACCATAGCGCCGACGTCACAATTATAACCAATACGGCAAGCAGTATACCAATAATAATCAAAATCCACTTCAGCGCGGTTAATATCGCAATCATCATTCCGGTTCATTCCCGTTCTAAACAGAATCTTATTTTTCACCAATGTTATTCATCTCGTCAATATCATTCGATTCTGTTTTCTTTTTAGTCAAATCAACTGTATCTTCTGTATTTATGTTATCAATCTCTAACTGTTCACTCTGATTCTTTTTGGCTTCATCTATCGTCTCAATCTCCATTTGCTGCAAATCATCGTCAGCCGCAAGGCTGTCAAACTCAGGCAAGTCGCTTACACTTTCTATTCCAAAGGTACGCAGAAACTCATCGGTTGTTCCGAACAATATAGGTCTGCCCGGAGCGTCTTTGAGCCGTCCGACTTCTTCAATAAACTTACGTTCAATCAGACGGTTTACAATATAATCACAGTTGACGCCGCGGATATGTTCTATTTCCGAACGTGTTACCGGCTGCTTATATGCAACTATTGCAAGAACCTCAATCGCCGCATTTGAAAGCTGCATTTTACGCCTCGGCTGCATGAGCATCGAAACATAATCATGATACTCGCCTCTTGTACACATTTGATATGAATCTTCAAGCCGTATAATGTGAATTCCGCGTTTTTCGTAATTATACGAATCCATCATCTTTTTTATTATTTCCTTTAATGACTTTTTATCCACATCAACAATATCAGCAATTCTGTCAAGTTCCACCGGTTCACCGGCAGCAAACAAAAGACTTTCAATAATCGCTTGTACTTCCCTGATTTCCATAACTCAGTCCTCAATCATATTTAAGTCAAGTTCGGTGTTCTCACCCATAGTAACTATCGGGTTAGAAATATCTCCGTCCTCGTTATATTCAACATTTATCCGATTAAGCCTTACCATTTCAAGCACCGCCAAAAAATCTGCCACGGCCTCAGGCTTTGACTTGGCAGAAATAAACAATTCCTTAAAGAACACACGCGTACGGCTGATTAGCTTATTCCAAATCCGCTTTACTCTCGACCTAACCGAAACCTTCTCGTGTCCAACAATACCGCTGAACGAATGCTTCGGCGGCGGAAGGCGGCGTTCGAGTTTCTGATATGCCTGCTTGTACGCAAGCACAAGGTTCTCAGGCGTCAGCCTTGAATAATTCCATTCTGCCGGCGGACGTTCTATCTTGTCAGGCTTTTTGCAGAACATCGTCTCGCCTATATGCTTTCTCTGTTCAAGATACTCAGCCGCCGCTTTTGCTTTCTTATACTCAATCAGACGTTTGACAAGTTCCTCTCTCGGGTCCTCATCATTCTCCGGCTCAGGCTTCGGCAGCAGCATTCTCGACTTAATCTGAAGCAAGGTTGCCGCAAGCACCAAAAACTCGCTCGAAATATCAATATCATATTCTTTCATTTCACGCATAACATCAAAATACTGCTCAACGATTAATGAAATAGGAATATCATATATACTGACCTTATTTTTCCTGATAAGGGTTAGCAGCAAGTCAAGCGGTCCCTCAAAGTCCATAACTTTAAAATTCAATCTTCTATCTTCCTTTATGATTTTTGAAATCTTCTATATTATAAGTCCTATTATACTGCTGTAAAAGGTCATAATACCATTCATGCAAAAGCTTAAAAATCTGTCAAAAAACGGTGTGTTAATCAAAATAATCAATATAATAAATCCATATCTTTCGTACTTCATATAACTGAAATATAAATCCGTACGAAGAACCGCTCCGACTACCTTTGAGCCGTCAAGCGGCGGTATCGGTATCAAATTGAATATGCCAAGACCCAGATTCATAAACATTAAATAATAGCAAATGGTATAACACACAGTTGCTAAGTCAAAACCTATATTCTGACTGCTGAATCTAATATCACCGACTATCGTCATGATAAACATGGCAATAAATGCAATGATAAAGTTCGTAATAGGTCCTGCCAATGATGTCAAAACCATTCCGCCTTTTGGATTTCTAAAATTATGCGGATTAACCGGCACAGGTCTTGCCCAGCCAAAACCGAACAAAAACAGACACAGAGCTCCGATAGGGTCAAGATGATCAATCGGATTAAGGCTGAGCCTTCCGTTGCTCTTTGCGGTCTTATCACCCATTGCGTAAGCCGCAAGTCCATGTCCGAACTCATGCAAGGTCAGTGACAAAAGCACACAAAATACACTAATCAAGACATAAAGCAATTTTTCAGTCCACGTTCCGCCGCCGCGCAAAATAGAACTTAGCATATAAAAACCCCTTCTATATCAATTTTAAAGGTCGTTCGCAATCAAATCATCATAAGACTCACGCTTTACAGCAAGCTTTGACTTTCCGCCGCTTGCCATAACAATCGGCGGTCTCGGAATTCTGTTATAGTTGCTTGCCATAGAATAGTTATACGCGCCGGTCGCAAGAACCGCAAGCAAGTCGCCGGGCTTTACCTCAGGCAGTTTTGCGTCCTTAACAAGAATATCTCCCGATTCGCAGCACTTTCCTGCAATAGTGGCGGTTAATACTTCCTCAGCGTTCGGCTCATGCACTCTGACCGCTTCATACTCGCTTTCATACAAAATATATCTCGGATTGTCGCCCATTCCGCCGTCAACCGAAACATATGTTCTTATATTAGGTATTTCTTTAACCGCTCCAACCTTGTAAACAGTAAGTCCTGCTTCAGCAACAAGAGAGCGTCCCGGCTCCATAACTATAAACGGAAGCTCAATTCCGCGTTCTTCGCTTATACCTCGAACCACTTTTGACACTGCCTGAATATACTTGTTATAATCAATAGGTGAATCCTGCTGCGTATACTTTATTCCATAACCGCCGCCGAGATTAAGCTCTTTCATATTTATGCCGTATTTGTCTCTCATATCACCGATAAAGTTCATCATCTTTTCCGCTGCAAGCTCAAACGGAGCAAGTTCAAAAATCTGTGAACCTATGTGACAGTGAACGCCAACAACCTCGACATTCTCCATAGAGTCAGCTAACTTTATAATTTCCTCCGCCTCGCCTGTTTCAAGCGCAACACCGAACTTTGAATCAATCTGACCTGTCTGAACAAAACTATGAGTGTGCGCGTCAATACCCGGCTTAATTCTGAACATAATATCAGCCTTTTTACCAAGCTCACCTGCCAGAGAATTAAGCGTTTCAAGCTCAAATATATTATCAACCACTATTCTGCCGACACCGCTTGTAAGCGCCATTTTAAGCTCGTCCGCTGTCTTGTTATTACCGTGGAAGTAAATCTTATCCGCAGGGAAATCTGCTTTTAGTGCAGTATACAACTCACCGCCGGATACAACATCGACACCCATTCCCTCTTCCTTTGCTACCTTATATATATACTTGCATGACAATGCTTTGCTTGCATAAAGTACAAGACCGTTACCGTCATAATAATGCTCCATAGCTTTATTGTATGTACGGCAATTCTCACGAATTTTATCCTCATCCATAATATATGCCGGTGTGCCGTACTCATTTGCGATTTCAGCTACATCACAGCCACCGATAGATAAATTATTGTTATCATTTACACTGAGACAGTTCATAACAAATTTCATATCGTACCTCCCATATTTAAATTAATCGAATTTAGAATGCAATCCGACTAATAATCTATCGTATAATATTATCACAAAGCCCAGCTTTTGTCAACACAGATGTTACGCACCGCCTCATATAGAAAAACAAGATTTTTTTAGAAAAAAGTCTTGACACAACTTTTTTTCTATGCTATACTGTTAGAGTTGCTGGTGTACATAATCCGTATGACAGCAACTTATAAACAATCGAGGTGTGGCTCAGTTTGGTAGAGCACTACGTTCGGGACGTAGGGGCCGCAGGTTCAAATCCTGTCACCTCGACCATACCGAGTGTTCTTACAGAACTTGAACGGTTCTGGCAAGCACTCGGTTTTTTATTGCCTTTTTTAGCTTGCACAGGCAGCATAATGAACATCTACGCCCTGCCGTGTATGTACCGATACATTGTTTTCGGGTAACTTGTCAAGGTCGGGTATTTCAATCGCGCCTATACAGTTATAATGAAGGGTAAGCCTTTGGACGGTTTTACCGTCAATCTTTTCGGATTGGTGTACTTCGATTTTTTCAATCAGTTCGTTTAACATTCTCGGCGTCAGCTTTCTTGCCCGCGTGTATTTACGGACGGACGCCATAAACATATCGCTTGTTACGGCTTTGCTTTTTTCGCTTTCAAGCTCCGTTTGCAGTTCCTTAATGCGTGAGGAAACTTCTTTTTGCTCCGACTCATATTTGACAGACATTTTTGCAAATCTATCATCACTAATCTTGCCGCAAACATTATCCTCATACAGATGTTCAAATAGATTATCAAGCTCCTTATCTCTTGCAATGAGTGAATTTAATTCCTTTTGTTTTAGCTGCCGTTCCTGTTCGGCGGCTTTTATGGAGTGTCCCATAACAATTTTAGCAAATTCGCTCTCATACTGCGTTGCAAGTTTTGTCAGCCGTCTGATTTCACCAAGCACAACCTTTTCCAAAAAGTCAACCCGTATGTAATGGGTAGAATTACAGATTTTCCGATTACCCTTGTTATATCCCGAACAGTTAAAGTATTGTATATCGTGATTTTTTGGTTGAAGTGATACCATAGGTTGCTGCCGCAATCCGCACACACAAGCAATCCCGAAAACATATTTTTCTCGCCGTCGGCTTTTGGCTTCTTGCGTTTTTTTCTGCTTCGGCGTTCCTGTATCGTTTCCCAAACGGCGCGGTCAATAATAGGTTCGTGAACATCTTTGAAAACAACCCAATTTTCACGGTCATTCTCATAACGCTTTTTGTTTTTGTATGACTTTGAATAGGTCTTGAAATTCAGGACATCGCCGCAATATTCCTGTTTGGAAAGTATTGATACAATCGTTGAGCTTTTCCATTCACAGCTTGAAGCCGTTTTACTTCCCGGACGGCCAATGCCTTTGCTTATCCAATAGCTTGTCGGTACCAGTACATTTTCGCTTGCAAGAATATCCGCAATCTGATGTGTACCAATGCCCTCTAACGTCATATCAAAAATCCGTCTTACTACGCCTGCCGCTTCTTCATCAACAACCCAGCTTTTGCTGCCGTCGGGATTTTTCATATATCCATACGGCGGCATACCCATAGGCTCGCCTGCATTTCCTTTAATCTTATTGCTGATACGGCGTTTTTTGGAAATATCGCGCGCATACCATTCATTAAACAGATTTTTTATCGGAGCAAGCTCGTTTTCGCCCTCTTGCGTGTCAATGTTATCTGAAACGGCAACAAGCCTTATATCGTGTTCGGGTAAAAATTCTTCGGTCAGTCTGCCAACCTCAATGTAATTCCTGCCGATACGGGAAAGGTCTTTTACAAACAATGCAGATGATTTATTGTTTTCAAAATCTTCTATCATTCTGATATAATCAGGTCTGTTCATAGTAACGCCGGAAATGCCGTCGTCAATATAAATCAATAAGTTTGTATAGCCTTTTTCCTTAGCAACCGCCGTGAGCAGCTTTTTCTGATTTCCGATACTGTAACTTTCACCGTCCAAATTATCATCACGAGAAAGCCGTAGATATAACGAGGCTGTAACCTCTCTTTTTTTATTGCTTGACTGTCTCATACGTCCTCCTTTCACCGACAGTCAATAATCAGCTTATTTATATTATAACGCCTTTTATCTAAACTGTCAGCCCGTTAAATGATAATTCTTTAAATTTATTTATCCGACTTTATCAATCGAATTAAAACTGTTCCCAAAGTTTCATTTGCCTGTTCCTTAAAAACAGGCTCCACAACAAAAGAATTTTTGTCAAAATCATAGGTTGTGGGCTTTGCAAATTCAGCATTGTTTTTTTCCTCTTTTATATTATTTGTTTTACTATCCATAGCAATTTACCTCATAGCATAAATTCCTAATTTCTTAGCAAATCCAAACGGCTCCGGCTGCGCTCCACGGGAATTTCACCCCTGCACGGTTCTCGTCCAGCCGCCCAATGCTGTGAAGCGTTCAAGGCGGGAGTATCATTATTGCGTCCGTGTGTCATTGCCTGCAGACTGCCACATCTGCAACTACGGTAAAAATGGTTATCGCTCAGTCTTAGGGCTCCCGAAAAGCGACTTGCGCTTTTTGGGAAAAAGGAGGGACAACGAAACAAGCGAAAGTTTTTGCGTAATCAGCAAAAACGGAGCAAGTGAAGTTTGTCCCGACGTCGTGGCGCATTTTCCGTAAAGCTCGGCACGGACGGAATGTGTTTGTTTGCCTATTCTGCCGCAACGGGCTTTCTTTGTCAAAGAGCAGTCGGCATTTATCAGCCTGTCAAAGCACATTTTGAAAATGTGTTTTGACGGAATGACAAATAACCCGTTACAGGGAGCGCGGAAAGGGAAAGACGCTCCCGACGGGATTTTTTAAGCTATTCTAAACTTTGTTATGTTTGTGATGAGCTTCGTTTCCAATCTGCGGCGCAATTCGTCGTCAATGCACAAATGAGGGTTGCCGTTTTCGTCATACAGCGTCCGCATTGAAAGTACGGCGATATATCCGGCATAATGCTTCAACACAAAATTGATAGCGTCAGAGTCGCCGCCTGCCGCCGATACAATAACCGGGAACGGAAGCAAGTTGTTAGATGTACTGGTTTTTGTCGGTGTACTATTCATTGCCTTTTTCCTCCATAAATTTTTTGAGTTCTCTTAGTATGCTTGCCCGCTTATATTGAACGGTTGAGCGTACCAGATTTAACTGTTTGCCGATTTCCACGTCTGTCATATCAAGGAAATACGAAAGCAGGATAATATCCCGCTTGTTTTCGGGCAAGGAGTTTAAGGCTTCGGCTACTGTTTCATCACGCACTAATACGTCGTTCCCCAGCACATTAAAAATGTGCTGTCCGTCTGCGAAATAAGTATCGCAAGCTGAAAGCTGCTAAAGCTCTTTTGCCGTCAGTTCCGAAAAAGATACCTCGTGTTTCCTGCGCCGTTTCATCTCGTTGTAATAATTGCGCATTTCATTTTTGAGTAATCTTTTGCAGAAACAATCGAAAGAATGTTGCTTGTGTTCTTCAAAGGGGTTGTTCAATGGTTTCACCTCCTTTCGCGTCCGCGAAAGCGGGTGATGTTTTTCTCCCTTTCCGAAACTACGACTAATAAAAGTTCTTAGCTGCCAAAAAATTTTGCGTATTTCTGAAAATTTTTTTGAAGAACGCAAAAAATCCAACCAAGCACAAAAGCCTAATCGGATTTTTGATATTATTATTCTATTGGTATGATTTATTACATCACATTCAAAAGCGAGCTTGTCCGTATCAAGAGTATGTGAATTCTTTAATACGGATAGCTTGTAGGCGTGTAATCGCTGCTTCTGATAAGCAGCGAACAGTTGTTGTTACTCCAACACAAAAAAATCCCTCCAAACATTAAACAACATTCGGGGGGCGGTATTTTTTCACGCACGACAAAACAGCCCACTCAAATACTGTTTTTTTTTATTTGGTGGACTACCACATATAAAATAAATAAGCCGATAACCTGTTATAATAACAAATTATCGGCTCTGCGTCTTTACAGTCAATTAAGCTCCTGCGTCTTTGCGTCTGGCTCTTTTATAACTTCAATATTAAATTGTTTGGCGTTTATCAATGTTTCATTTTTACATTTAGGACAGAATAAAGGGAAATTCTTTAATTCTGTATCTTTACGGAGCTTTGTCCGTGTTTTATTATTGCATATCGGACATAACACCCATTCGCTGTTTTCATTTTGCATATTCTCACCTCAACATAATATAGTATGACGCTCGTATATGCAGGATATTCCCGTAAATGGCACAGAGCCGATAACATAGAGTTATCGTGATATATTGGCTCTGCGTCTTGCGTCGGGCTCTATAATATGTCAGGTGATATTTTTATTTTTCTGATTTTTCTATAACCTTTACCGTCAGACTTTCAACCTCTATCAAACTTTCCTTTTTGCACTTAGGACAGAATAAAGGAAAATTCTTTAATTCTGTATCTTCCCGTAATTTTACCCTTGCCTTGTTATGGCATATCGGGCAAAATAGCCATTTATAATCATTCATACTTAACTACTCCTATAAGCTCTTTATTCGATATTCAGTTCTATATTTCCCGTAAAGGATTTTCCGCAGACACCAATATAATTGCCGCCCTCCGGTAATGTTATTGTGTCATTATAGCTGCCGCTTACTTCAAGCAAAATAACAGGCTCTTTACTGCCGGAAGTCCAAAATAGCTGTGCCGTTCCGTCTGTAATTTCCAAATTGCAGGAAAGGGAAATATCCTTTCCGTTTTCACGGTCAATAGACGTTCCGCCGAATAAATATTCGGTATCAGAAAAATCTTTATATTCTGCCTTATATGTTCCTGTGTAATGGTCGTTTCCGTATTTACGCTCGCCTTTTAACGCAATATCATTGGTAAGAGTTGTATTTCCGGCTAACTGAATAACGCTGTTATAACCGCCAAGTATTTGGTCTTTTGAACACGAGCAAAAAATGGAGCAGCCTATAAAAACACATAATACTACAATTATCTTTTTCAATGTAATCACCAGCCTTTCTTTTGTGCAGGACTTTTTTTCTTTTTAACTGCCTTTTTCGGCACTCTGTCCTTTATCAGAAGTACAATAAGCGCTGTCAGCACTATCATAATAAGCATACTGAAAAAACACACAGGCATATTCCAATTTACAGCGGCATCATAGCTTCGATAATCAATCAAGCCTAAACTTGCCGTAACCGGATAAATATTTGCCAATGTCATATTGCCTGCGGCAAACATTCCGCCGTACCCGTAAACAAACGCAATAATTGCACCTATCA
>CAOKIL010000019.1 GCA_948468535.1 uncultured Eubacteriales bacterium | reverse complement strand
GTCAGCACAATTGCAAGTATTCTTTTTGTGCTTCTCATCTGAGAAATCCCTCCTTTATATTTTACTTTAATTTTTTAACATGAATATATAAACATTCGCTCTGATGCAACAATATTTAGGGTATTGGAAAATATTATAAAATTTCCGTATTTACCTTAACAATATTGCAATAACGGCAAATATTATACAGATATTTTAATACACTTTTTCAAATTTGTCAATCATATTTATTATCACATTTGACTTTTCGACGGCAATGCTATATAATTTAAAACACGACATTTCAAACAGTAAGCAAGGAGAATCATCATGATACTTTCGATAATAGACTTAGGTTCAAATTCAATAAGAATGGACATAGTTAATATTAATGAAGAAACAAGCGAATATAACTATCTTGAACGCTGCCGTGAACTTATCAGACTCAGTGAGGGTATGAACATGGACGGCAGTCTCAGTCCTGAAGCTATGGACAGAACCATAAATGCGCTGAGAGAGTTTAAAGCGATTATGAATGAATACAGTGCAGATGATGTTATTGTGGTCGCCACTGCCGCTGTACGCAAGGCGCAGAACGGCGATGAATTCTGCAAGCAGGTTTTAGACGAGACAGGCATATCAATAAACGTCATAAAGGGCGAGCAGGAAGCTGAGTACGACTTTTTAGGCGTAATGAGTTCTCTTGATATTGATGATTGTATAATAGTAGACACAGGCGGCGGAAGCACTGAATTCATTTTGGTAAGCGGCAATGAACCCCTTGCCAGAACCAGCGTTCCTATCGGAGCTGTCAACATGACCGAGCAGTTTTTATACAGCGGCGAGACCGAAGATGCCCTAAGCGGACTGATGGATTATGTTTCGAGTAATCTCGACAAAATACATTGGCTTGATGATGCGCACGGACTGCCGGTTGTCGGCTTGGGCGGAAGCATATACACCCTCGCCGCAGTCAGCAGCAAAACCACCGCTGCTGACAGAGACGCTCTGCACGGTACAATGATTTCAAGCGAGAACCTGCGCGAGATGTTTAATAACCTGCTCAAAATGTCACCCACAGAAAGACTTGACGCAGGAGTTGAACCGGGAAGAATCGACACGGTAATATGCGGTATAATGCCAACCGTTGAGTTAGTCAGCAAAATCGAATCCGACAATCTGATTATATCCGCGTCGGGACTTAAAGAAGGAATACTCGCTGAGTTTGTAGAAAATTTATAATATTGTATTGACAAATGGATTTTAAATATGTATAATATAAGACAAGAGCAAAGACGCTCACCTTGATTGGTGTGCGTCTTTTTTCTTTGCGGCCGTTTGCTTTATCTCCGGTTCTCCGAATACCGCTGAGAGAACCCTCTAAGAATAGTATATACATAGATATATACCTTTCTCCTTTACAAAACAATTACCACACTAATATGTGCTTTGCAAACGGACGTATCTCCATTTTTATGCAGACACATGGTTTTTGCCGTGTGTCTGCAACAGAGTTACTTAATAAACATTTCAGTTTTCTGCCATAACATTATGTCAAGCATAACCATAAGAATCTTATCGTTTTTAATCATTCTGTAATTAATTCTTTCACCATCATTGCTATTTAATTCAAGAACACTCCAAAGCATTATTCTGTTTATATCTGTGAGCTGAATTTTTAGTATATAATCAGTTTTATTAATCCGCATGGTTAAATCATAATATTGTTCATAAGGATTGTATTTTGCATTTTTAATTAAGTCTTTTTTTAACATCTCGAAATAAACAGGTTTGATTCTTCTTGTTACCATTATGTATTCTTCTTTCTGTAAATTATTTTTTACAGCTACTTGAAAAACATCTGCACAAGTGATATAATGGATTTTGCGCTCTTGTTTATTCAAGCAGCCGCGTTATTTGGGAAGCAGTAGAAATCTTTTGGTCGAGATTACTGCTTCCTGTTTTTTGTTTTGAGGTTTAGCATAAATTCCCCTCCTTAAAATAACCTCATAAACTAAAAAATGCGCCAGCAAAGCTGACGCACAAAAAACGCAGCCTTGGTTAATTGCGATATTGTCATCTCATAATATTTCAACTAAAAGTATGACAAACCAAAGCCTACGTTTTTTACATTCGTAAACTTTTAATTGAAATAAATTTAACAATATCGCAGATATAATATAACATACTTTTTTATATTTGTAAAGGAAAATTTTTGATATTCACGCAAAATACGCACAATTTCATAGACAATAGTCTTTTGAACGTTCTGTAATATTATTATAAATTGACATTTTGAAAAATATAGAATATAATAGATTTTGGCAAGACGGAAAACAGTTATTCTCTATATAACAAACCGAAGCATGGTGATCTAAAAATAGATATTTTCATATGTTTTGGGTTTTAAAACAACTCAAAACCTGTGACCTCAATCTTTGATTGAGCATGCACAAACCAACTGATTTTATTAAATCAGTGGAGTCAATAAATCGCTAAGTTGTGCAAAATTGTGTGCTTTGAGTTGAAAGGATCAACCACGAAGAAGTGTAGTTTTTGGCTTTAGCCAAAAACTACACAACGCAGTGTGTTGCAACGAAACTGGGCGGTTATGCCATCCCATTCTCTCATACTTATAGTCGAGAGAGGAGGTGGTATTTATGGTACAGGAATACATAATTTTTATGATTGTCCTGCTATTATTAATAATAGCCATAAAAAAGTAACCCCCACCGCCAAGTGACAAGGTTACTTTAATCTTATTGTTTGGCATAACCGTTTGAAGTCTTTCCCCCGAAAGGGATTCCTTCTCTTTCTGTTTTTATTATATCGCTTTTTGTATTATTTGTCAATAATTATTTGTATGTTTATGTTGTCAAAAAATCGGGTTCTTAATTGTCATCGTTTTCATTCGTATCATCTTCATCATCTTCTCCGTCATCTTCAGCTTCGTCATCGGATTCATCGGATTCAACTTCCTCCTCTTCACCATCTGTGTCATCTGCATCGGTGTCGGTCGGGATAGGGGTTGAGGCAGGTGCGCTCATATTAGGTGAAGTTGTATCCGCAGAACGAACATATAACTTTGAATCGCGGAAGTCTAAAATGGCGCTCTCATACCGCGAAAGATTCTCATTTATCACAGACGATACAAACCTTGTTTTATACTCAAAGTCCTCAAAGCTGCCGTAGAGTATTTCAAGTCGGTTTTCGATATATACTTTGACATCGCTTGTATTTTGAGCATCAATCTTTGTTGCACGTTTGAGCATTCCAAAGTTGTGAAGCGCGTTTATCACTTCTATAATCTCTTTGAGTTTGCTCTCATCATCGCTCTTAATCATTCTGCCCTGCTCAAAAGATTTTACGTCAATACCGTATATAACAGGTGCATTATATATCAGCCTTCCGCCGTCCGTTCTCGGCAATTCATCATACTTTAGCTCCGCCTTATTTTCAGGAGCCGCAGATTCAGGAGCCGCGTCATGCTCGGGCGATTCGGAAGGCAGAGCAGAATCATCTACAAAAAATCTGTTTCCGTCCTCATCAAACTCATAATGCCCGCCGTTAATCTTATAAATCGGGTCACCGTCATCGTCATAGCCCCAAATATTATCATCTTCTCCGTCTATTGCCTGTTCGGTCTCCGGTGTTACAGTTGGCAAAGGTTCTTCTTCCTCCGGCGTTATTTTTGAATTTATAATCTGTTCAGCATCACTTGGGTTTGAGACTACTTCAATCACTCTGCCCGACAGGTCGGTAAGGACAAGCTGAGAACCCACACTAAAGTAAGCAGACGGCTGTTCTTCGGTGACAATAATCCGTACAGTATCGGGAAGTCTGCGCTTAATCTCAGCATTTGTGACATATTCCATGGACTTTACTCTGTTTTTAGCGCTGCTAAAGTTAGTCAAAAAAACATTCTTTCCGCTTTGAATCGCCGCAGTCTCGATTATTGCTTCCGAACTTATGTTTATATTTCCCTCGCAGACAACATTACTTACATTAAACGCAGGCGCCATCAGCATAAAGCACAATACTGCAGCTGCGATTACGATAATTCCCAGCACGGCAGCACAGATTATACGTCTCATAAACAACTTGCGCTGCCGCACGGCGGTATGTTCTTTACGGTTCATATTTTTCTGATTTTGCATTTGTTTTTTCTCCTGTATAATTAAACTATTTTCATATCAATATCAGCGCCTAGACTCTTAAAGTCTGAAGCTATATCAACATATCCGCGTTCTATATGCTCAATTCCGCTGACACATGTGGTTCCGTCAGCCATCAGTCCGGCTGTAACCATTGCTGCGCCTCCGCGCAAATCAAACGCCTCGACAGGCGTACCGCTTAGCCCTTCCTTGCCCCTGACTGTCGCCTGACACTGGTTGACATCTATATCCGCACCCATTCGGTTCAGCTCTGATGCGTGTCTAAAGCGGTTCTCGAAAATTGATTCTACAAATACTGTAGTACCCTTGGCTATTGACGATACCGCCATAAACTGCGGCTGTGCATCGGTCGGGAAGCCGGGATAGTATAGCGTTTTAATCTTCTTGACCGCACTCGGACGTCCCTGCATACTGAGGCAGATTCCGTCATCTGTGCATTTTATGTCCGCACCCATATCGCGCAGAACAGAACTGCACATAGCGGTATGCTCAGGATTAACTCCGCGCAGCAAAATCCTGCCGCCGCAGCCGACAGCCGCAGCCATGTATGTGATCGCAACAATTCTGTCCGGCATGATTTCAAATTCAGCGCCGTTTAGACTTTTCACTCCATTTATCACGATAGTATCGGTACCTGCACCGCTCACATTGCCGCCCATTGCGTTAATAAAGTTTTGCAAGTCTACTATCTCCGGCTCTCTTGCAGCGTTGCGAATCACTGTTTCACCGTCAGATTTTGCCATAAGCAGCATAATATTCTCTGTCGCGCCAACACTTGGACAAATCAGTGATACAGATGTTGGCCTCAGCTTATCCCTTATACGACAGTGTATAACACCGCGGCTCTCCTCGACATCAACGCCGAGCTTTTTAAATGCCTTTAAATGCAAGTCAATCGGTCTTGCACCCAGAGCACAACCGCCCGGATAACCCACATGTACTTCACCCTTTCGGCACAGCAGCGAACCCAGAAACAATATTGACGAGCGCATCCTGTTCATCATATCGGCAGGAATCGTATCACCGAATAAGGTCTCAGGCGACACCTCCGCTACCGCCGCAGAGCTGTCATAACAGCATCTTGCGCCGAGTTCTTCAAGTATATCTATTGTGTTATGTACATCGGAAAGGCAAGGGCAGTTTTTAAGACGGCAAGTACCTCTGTCACACAATCCGCAGGCTGTCAGACACGGCAGTGCGGAATTCTTTGAACCCTGCACCGTTACTTCTCCGTTTAACTTTCTCTTTCCGTTGATGGAAAATACGGCGTCACTCAATAACATCTCCTCCAACTTTCAGACATAAAATATTTTTCATAATATACTATGCCTTTTGGAAAAGAATGTTACTTATGAAATTCGCCCACCCTGTTGCGCGCGCCGCCTCCGCCTCGCGCGCTTTCCAAGATCTTTGCTTCTTTATATATTGCCTCGGTTGCCGTTGATGTGCCCATACGTTTTGACGCTTGCTTCATTGCAACTAACTTTGGCTTATCATCAACAAGTTCTTCAATCGCTTCTTTAAGCGTTGCGGCTGAAAAGTCCTTTTCAAGGATAACCCTTGCTGCACCTGCTTCTTCAAGCTCACGCGCATTGTGTTCCTGATGATTGGCTGTGACATACGGTGACGGTACAAGAACCGCCGGCTTGCCAAGTGCAGTAAGCTCACTGAGCGTACTCGCCCCCGCTCTTGACACAACCAAATCCGCCGCGGACATAACAACGTCCATATCATAAATATACTCGCTGACAGTGACATTACTGTGCTTACTAAATTCAAAACCCTTATCAGCGAATCTGTCAATAACAGAATCATACTGATTAAACTTGCCTGTACCCATCATGACACGGTATTTTTTTGAATCCGCAGTTTCACAAATCCAATCCACGACAGCCGCGTTAAAATCCCTCGCACCCAGACTTCCGCCAAAAAACACGATAAACGGCCTCTCGTCAAGCTTCAAAATCCGCCGCGCCTCAAACTCGCCTGTTGACAAAATTGAGGGGCGAACCGGATTGCCGGTATGGATTACTTTGTTATACTTCTTCAAATACTTCTTTGCCGCCTCAGAACCAAGAGCGACAACATCAACATAACCCGACAGAATCTTTGTTGTCACACCGGGATATGCGTTTGATTCGTGGATCAGGGTTGGTATATTCATCTTTGCCGCCGCGTAGAGTACCGGACCTGAGACATAACCACCGGTGCCGATAACTATATCAGGCTTAAACTCGCGGATAATTTTTTTTGACCGCGCTATACTGTACGGCAGTTCAAAGATATTCTTAAAGTTCTGCATATTCAGTTTTCGCTCAAAGCCGTGAATCTTAATTAGCGACAGCTTATGACCGAGCCGTGGTATAAGCTCCGCTTCAAGACCGTCTGCCGTTCCGACAAAGGTGATTTCGCTTTCTTCTCTTTCGGATATGTAGTTTGCAATGGCAAGAGCAGGATTAATATGTCCTGCCGTTCCGCCGCCTGCGAATAAAATCCTCATAATCTATCTTTCCAATCTATTATCGTATTCGCTCCTGACGTGATACATTAAGCACAAGTCCGATTTCACCGAGCGTAAATGTCAGCGCCGTACCGCCGTAGCTGAAAAACGGAAGCGGCATACCGGTAACAGGCAGCGATGCCGTTACAACCGCTATATTTACCACAGCCTGTATTCCGACAAGCGCAATAACACCCATAACTATCAGCTTGCCGAGTAAATCAGGCGCCTTCAGTGCAATCTTGATGCCTCGGTATACCAGATATGCAAACAAGACAATCACTATCACTGCGCCTATCCAGCCGAGTTCCTCAGACAAAACCGAAAATATAAAGTCGTTGTGCGGCTCAGGCAGCGACATAAACTTCTGCCGGCTCTTGCCGAACCCCACTCCGAATATACCGCCGGAACCAATTGCATACAGTGATTGAACTATCTGCCAGCCTGCCCCCTGCTTATCGGCAAACGGATTGGTAAACGATGTTATTCTTGCGAGTCTGTATGGCTCTTTGATAATCATTACAATGCCGCCAGCAATAACCGGAACTGTCAGGATTCCGAAATGTCCCAATTTTGCCCCCGCCACAAACATCATTACAACCGTAGTAAACCCTATCAGAAGCGTTGCGCTGAAATGCGGTTCGAGCATAAGGAAAATCGCGACAACTCCTAAATATACCAAGCACAGACAAAATCCTCTGAAAAATTTATCTAAGTACTTTTGGTTTTTATCTAAGTAATATGCCATAAACAAAATCATAGCAAACTTCATCAGCTCTGACGGCTGAAATCCGAACAGCCATCGGGTTGCACCGTTTGTTGTCGTGCCTACGCCGGGGATAATAACCAATATAAGCAAAACCACTCCCACTCCGTAAGCAAGCGGCGCAAACTTAGCCAAAATATGATAGTCAACCATCATACAGGCAACCATCGCCACAAGTCCCATAGCAAGACCGCCAAGCTGACCTTTGACAAAGTTAAGACTGTCGCCGGTGTTTGCATACGCGCGCGAGCTGCTTGCGCTGTACAGCATTATCAAACCGAAAGCCACAAGAATAATGGTTGTGAGCAAGAACTGGTAATCAAACGCGCCGTATCTGATTTTAACTCCGCCTATATTTAATATATTCTTTACATTGTACTTTACCACCTTTTGACCCGAACCGTATGAATCAATGCGCTGTACAGGTTCAGGGGCAGAAGTTATATCGTGAGTTATACTGCGGTACCTCACGGCTTCTGTCTGTCTTTTCTGTCTCCCGTCAGTTGAGGAAAGCCTCTTGTTTTGCCCGGCTTCACGCCTTCTGCGGCTTTGTTTGTCTCCTCCGGATATTGCCAACACAATCTGCCTCCTCTCAAAAACATATCTTAAAATCTTATTTAAAGTACAGCATCAATATACACAAAGCAGCAGTAACTGCCGTGAATACGCATACTATCTTAACTTCACTCCAGCCGCACATCTCAAAGTGATGATGTATAGGTGACATTTTAAATATACGCTTGCCGGTCAGCTTATATGATGTAACCTGCATAATAACCGACAGCGTCTCAATTACATACACAAAACCGACAATAAGCAGAGTTATAGGCTGTCTGAGCATAATTGCAAGACCGCATACCGCACCGCCGAGAAACAGCGAACCTGTATCGCCCATAAACACCTTTGCCGGCTTCCAATTATAGAACAAAAATCCGAGCAATGCACCGATTAATACGGCAGAGAACAGAGCCATTGCCTGATTTGACAAAATATCCGACATTATCAGATAGAATATAGCGACAACCATAGTAATAGAAGTAGCCAGTCCGTCAAGACCGTCAGTCAGGTTGACGCTGTTGACCGTAGCGAGCATAACAAAAATCACAAACGGTATATAGAACCAACCCAGGTCAATGTCAAGACTTGTAAACGGCAGTGAAATCACTGTTCCAGTATCGCTGCCGACAGCAACAAGAGCTGCGAAAATCAGTGCGACTAAGAATTGAAGGCTGAACTTTTGCGCCGCGGTAAGACCTAAGTTACGCTTCTTGACTACCTTTATGTAATCATCGATAAATCCGATAACACCAAAAGCGAGCGAAAGCAAGAACACAAGCAAAAGGTCTATTAGGTTTCCGAGCGGAAACTCATGAACCGTTCCGATAATAACTGACACTGCCAGCATCACGGCTATACTTATTATAAAAATAATTCCGCCCATTGTCGGAGTACCCGACTTTGCTGCATGCCAAGCAGGACCTTCCTCACGGATTTCCTGTCCGAACTTTAATCTTCTAAGCATTGGTATTGCCGCAACGCCAATCAGCAGCGACACAATCAATGCGCCTATCGCTCCGATAATGTTTAACAATTAAATTCCTCCCTCATCCAGGGCATCGGCTATCTTTTCTAGGTGCATTCCACGCGAGCCTTTTATCCAAATTACGTCGCCCTTTTTGATTATATTATGAAGTTTCGCAATAGCTGACGCGTTATCGTCAAACACATAGATATCACTCGGATTCATTCCGTTTTCCTCAGCGGCCTCTGCGATAAACTTCGCCATCTCGCCTATTGTAATAAGGCAGTCTATATTCTTCTCTGCACACATTCTGCCTACGTTTCTGTGCTGTATTTCAGATGTTTCACCCAGTTCAAGCATATCGGCAAGACACGCTACGCGCCGCGCACTTTCGCCGCTTTCGCCCGCCGTCAGCTCAAGAACATCCAGTCCCGATTCCATTGAGTCAGGGCACGCGTTGTAACAATCGTTTATGACTGTATAGTTCTCGTATTCATTTTTAACCTGCCTCAGTCCTTCAGGCTTGAAGTCGTGGACGCCCTTAATCATACTTTCTATTTTAATGTTATACTTATAACCGACAAGAATTGCCGCAAGCGCATTATATACATGGTGTATTCCCGGTACGTTTGTTTCAAACTTATAGTCGCGTCCGTCAATCCTTACTTCAAACTCACTGCCACATGAATACAGCTTGATGTTCTTTGCAACCATATCACACGCTTTGTTTTCTATTCCAAAGTACAGTGTTTCATAGTCAATTTCGCCATTCTTTGCCCACAGCAAGTCATCATCACCGTTTAGTATAACAGTACCGTCAATTGTGAGACCTTCAATTATCTCCATCTTTGCACTGCATATTCCTTCACGGCTGCCTAAGTTCTCCATATGCGACACGCCTATGTTTGTAATAACCGCAGTATCGGGCTTTGTGATATTAGTCAGGCGCGAAATCTCTCCGAAATTGCTCATACCCATTTCGATAACCGCAGCCTCTGTATCGTCCGTAAGTCTAAACAGTGTAAGCGGCACGCCAACTTCATTGTTATAGTTGCCCTCAGTTTTGAGCGTGTTATATTCCTGACTTAAAACCGATGCAATCATACCCTTGGTTGAAGTCTTACCGACGCTTCCGGTAATACCGACTACTGACATATTAAACTGTGAGCGGTAATATTCGGCAATATCGCGCAATGCCTTGAATGTATCATCCACCGCAACACACGGCAGCGTACCAAAGTCGCCCTCGCTTCGATTGACAACACAGCAGACTGCGCCGCTTTCAACAGCGCGGCTTACGAACCTGTGCCCATTATTGTTCTCTCCGCAAAGCGCGATAAACACTGTTCCGTCCTCAACCTCGCGGTCGTCTCTGACTACGTTTTTTATTATCTCGTCACCGCTGAGGTTATATATTGTTCCGTCTGTAATCTCCGCAAGGGTATTAATATTCATACACCATTTCATAATTTTACTCCTCTCAACTCAACGCCAAAGGCGTTGAGTGTTAAACCCCTAAAAGCTTCTGTACAATCTCACGTTCGTCAAACTTAATCGTATCACGTCCGAGAACCTGATATATCTCATGACCTTTTCCTGCCAGTAATATTATATCATCTTTCTGCGCATGGTCAAGAGCATATTCTATTGCTGCAAATCTGTTGGTTATAACCTCATATTCGCAGTCGGTCTGTTTGATTCCCTCTACAACCTGCTCTATTATTTTTTCCGGGTCCTCTGTTCTGGGATTGTCGCTTGTTACAACGCAGAAGTCAGAGAGTTCACCGGCAATCCTGCCCATAACAGGGCGCTTTGCCGAATCCCTGTCTCCGCCGCACCCAAACAGTGTAACCACTCTGCCTTTGGCAAAGCCGCGAATCGCATTAATCACATTAAGCAGTCCGTCAGGCGTATGTGCATAATCTATAATAACCGTGTAATCCGTACCCGGAGTGTCAACTATTTCTATTCTTCCCTTCACACCATCGGCGCTGTGGAGTCCTTCAACAACTTCACTCAGCGAGAATCCGCATTCAAGACAGCAGCCCATTGCCGTCATGGCATTGTATACAGAAAACTCGCCGGGGATACCGAGATTGACTCTCTCGCTATCTCCCCCGAAACTCACGTCAAATTCCACTCCGCTCTGCTCAAGACAGATATTTGACGCCCTGAGCGTACAGTCGTTCTTTATGCCGTATGTTATAATATCATCACACTTCGCACCGGCTAAAAGCTCGCCGCTTCTTTCATCATCTATATTAATAACGCCAAAATCGCATATATCAAACAATATGCTTTTTGCTCTGAGATATTCGTCCATTGTCTTATGAAAATCAAGATGGTCCTGTGTAATATTCGTGAATGCCCCGACATCAAATCTGCACGCCTTAACACGGTCAAGTGCAAGTGCGTGCGACGACACCTCCATCACTACATAATCCACATCATGCGATGCGATAGTGTCAAACAGCTCCATGAGTTCGAGTGAATCGGGAGTTGTTCTTGAAGTCGGAATAACCAAATCGCCTATCATGTTCTGATTTGTTCCGATAAGCCCCACTTTTTTGCCCATGTGTTCAAGAATAGCCTTGATTAAATATGTGGTGGTTGTCTTGCCGTTTGTTCCGGTTATACCGATGAGCTTGAACTTCTTGAACGGATATCTGTAATATGAAGCAGCAATATGAGCCATTGCCTTTCTTGTATTATCCACAACAACACACGGCACGTTAACAGTCGGAAGCGCGTGTTCGGCAATAACCGCCACTGCTCCGTTCTCAACAGCCGACTTTGCATACTTGTGTCCGTCAACTTCATAACCTGTTATGCACACAAACAAACTGCCGGGCTTTACCTTTCTGGAATCACATGCAATATCTGTTATCTTCATACTGCCTGCACCGTTCATATCTCTGACAGTAACATTTTTTAATAATTCGGATAGTATCATAAATGTTCCTCCTCATTCCTTCATCAGTCGTTTGTAGTCTCAGACTCATCATACCTAAAGTTGAGCGTTACCACAGTTCCCGGTTCAACCATTGTTCCCTCAACCGGCGACTGTCCTATACATGTCGCATTCTTTCCTGATTTAGAAACACCTTTTATCTTAGCGTTAAGTCCGTCATTGACAAGTGACGCATTCGCCTCCGCCGGCGTCTGACCGATAACACTCGGTACTACAATTGATCGCATTGCCTTCTCACCATCGGTATACAGAACTATCGTTGAGCCCTGCGCCGCCTTGGTGTGCGCCTTTGGTATCTGATCAACAATCAATTCTGAACTTCCGCTTACCTTTACATTAAATCCCTGCTCATCAAGTACGATACCCGCGTCTGCCTGTGACATTCCGCTTACGTCCGGAACCTCTATATCAACATATTCCTCTTCGTCTGATGTATATTTTGCTTCAACGCCCAGATACTGGAGCGTCTCACCAAGAATATCCCTTACAACGGGCGCGGCAATAGTACCGCCGTAGTATGAGTCGCCGTTCGGCTCATCAAGGATAACCAGACACACAACCTGAGGGTCATCAGCCGGGGCGAATCCGATAAACGATGCGACATACTTGCTGTGTCCGCGCGGAATCTTCTCGGATGTACCGGTCTTTCCGGCAATTCTGTAACCTGCGAGGTAAGCATTCTTACCGCCGCCCTGCGATACAACAGATTCAAGAATCTCGCACATCTTTCTGCTGGTCTCAGGCGAGATAACCTGTCTGACAGTTTCCGGCTGTACATTCTCAACAATTCCCATATCCGAATTCACAATCTGCTTCACCAGATGCGGCTTCATAAGCGTACCGCCGTTTGCAACCGCACTGACAGCCGCAACCATCTGAAGCGGAGTAACGGTAATCGACTGACCGAACGATGACGTTGCAAGGTCGACATCCGTCATGCTGTCTTTGCTAAAGCCGAGACCTTCTGCCTCGCCCGGCATCTCTATACCTGTTTTCTTAAAGAACCCAAAAGCGTTCACTCCGTCAATAAACCTGTCTTTGCCCAACTTCTGACCTATCTGTATAAAGGCAGGGTTGCACGAGTTCTGTACCGCCTGCGAAAAATCCTGCAATCCGTGACCATTGGTATTTGCACACTTGATTCGTCTGTCTGCAACAGTGAACGAACCGCCGCACGAGAACGTGTCGCTCAGCGTACACGCCCCTGTGTCAATGGCAAGCGATGCAGTAACCGACTTAAACGTAGAACCCGGCTCGTACGAGTCAACAACCGCCTTGTTTCGTCTGACCACCTGCATTACTTCACTTAATTTATTATTATACTCCACTCCGGATAAATTTTCAAGCTCTTCTTTTATCCCCGGATATTTTGCTTCTATTGAATCGGTAATTTCAAACGGCGCGTTCAAATCATAATTTGGCTCAGTACACATAGCCAGTATCTCGCCTGTCTTGACGTTCATAACTATCGATGCCGCACCCTCGGCAACCTTGTTATCGGCAGCAGCCGCTTCAAGGTTCTTTTGGACATAACTCTGTATAGTCTCGTCAATTGTAAGAACAACACTGTTTCCGTCCTGCGCCGCTATATAATTCTCATATCCGTTGTTGCCCTCTATGCCTGTTGACTTCTGCGCCGAAACAACGCGTCCCGGAACTCCGCTCAGCTCATCGTCATATATACTTTCAACGCCTTCAAGTCCCTGATTGTCAGTTCCGCAAAAGCCTATCACCTGCGCCGCAAAGTTATTATATGGATAATACCGCTTTACATCCTCGGTAAATACAATACCGCTCAGCTTCGCACTGTTCACATACTCGCGCAGCTTATCGGCTGTCGCCTTATCTACCTTTTTCTTTAAGGTTTCGTTCTGGATTTTCTTGCCAATTTTATCCTTGACCGCATCCTTTTCAAGCTCCAGTATTTCAGCAATACTTGCCGCCACATTATCAACAGTCAGTTTGTTATGCTCTATCGAGCTTCTCACCGTATCCGGCGTAATGCTTATTGTTTCAACCGTTATGTTTGACGCCAGAACCTTATAGTTCCTGTCATAGATACTACCGCGCTTTGCACTGATCGCGTTATCGCTTGTCTGCTGGTCAAGCGCCTGACGCGATAAGTCCTTGCCTCTGGCAACCTGAATCCAGCCGGTTCTCAGCGCAAGAGCTGCAAATGCAGCCACAAATAAGATTAAAATCCATACCGGTCTTTTGGCAGTGCTGTCGCTTGTTCTTTTGACTTTGCGTTTGTTAAAATTACTCGCCATTGTCATTCCTCCAAAAATCACAACAAGGCGACCGAGTTAATCAGGCCGCCGCATCCCTACGATAGTCTATTCTATTTTTCCCCATTTTAGAACCCGAATCAATCACTATTTCCCTGTGCTCACCACTTCATCACAGTTACCCATATCAATATAGAATACCTGCGACGAATCCGGAGCAACCATGCCGAGTTCATTCTTTGCCATTGATTCAAGATTCCCCAGCTCAACCGATTTATCAATGCTCGACTGTATTCCTTCATTTGTAACCAAAATTCCATTATACTCCGAGTTCAGTTTTTCAATCTCCTGGTTCTTCCCGAAAATTGCGGTCTGTCTGTATATCATAAAAACGCACATCACGAATATTATCGCAACCCAAATGATATGATGCACTCTTGCCTTTGCCTTCTGTCCAGCAACAGCCCGTTCTTCGCTCGTCATGCGGCGAATCGGCATCTGTACCGGTACGGTCACTGCCGCAGTTCTATGCATATCAGTAGCCGCATTGCGCGGACGCTTCTGCACCTCTGTCCGCTCGTTCTGCGCTGTACGCAGACCGCGGTTTGGGTATCCGTCCGCCGCGGTATTCTGATAGCCGCCTTGACGCACAGCCGGCGAATATGTACGTTCTGCCGCTGTTCTTCTGCGAACCGGATTTGCATATTCTGCTGTACGGTTTTGATAACCTCTGCTGCCGCTTCTGTATGGTGAAGTGCTGCGGTTTGCATTCTGGTTTATACGGCTGCGGCTTATTGCAGTCTGCCTATTATATCTGCCGGGTCTTTGTTTTAACTCTTGTGCAGGCACTTAACCATCCCTCCAAAAAATTATATTTTTTCTATTATTCTCAGTTTTGCGCTGTGCGCTCTGTTGTTATTTTCAAGTTCCTTAGCATTTGCCGCAATGGGCTTTTTGTTAACCAACTTCACCTTTGGTTTATGTCCGCAAACGCAGACCGGGAACTCCTTAGGGCAAATGCAGCCTGCTGAAAGCTCCTTAAACGTATTTTTTACTATTCTGTCCTCAAGCGAATGAAAGGTGATTACTGCCAAAACGCCGCCGGGTCTGAGCACATTAACAAAATCCGACACCGCACGACTGAGCCCGTCAAGCTCATGATTCACCTCAATCCTAATCGCCTGAAAGCTGCGCTTTGCCGGATGCTTGTCCGCATAACGCTTCTTTGGCGGAAACGACTTTTTTATAATCTCACTCAGTTCTTCCGTTGTCTCTATCGGTTTTTTTGCTCTCTCACGCACAATGTTTGACGCTATCTTTGCCGAGTTCTTCTCCTCGCCGTACTCAAACAGTATACGTCTGAGTTCCGCCTCATCATACGTATTGACAACGGTGTATGCATCAAGAATATCATCCTGATTCATGCGCATATCAAGCCGCGCGTTCATGTTATAACTGAACCCGCGTTCTCTCACGTCAAGCTGCGGCGACGAAACGCCGAGATCGAGTATCGCTCCGTCAACTTCACTGACGCCTAAATCTGCAAGAACATTCTTTATATCAAAAAAGTTGGCATGTACGGTTTTTATATTGCACGAATACTTACTGAGCCTTGCTCCTGCGGCAGCGAGTGCAGTTTTGTCGCGGTCTATACCGATTAAGGTTCCGTCATCTCCAAGTCTCTCGCAAATTAGTGAAGAATGTCCGCCGCCGCCGAGCGTACCGTCAACATAAATGCCGCCCGAACTGACTTTCAGCGCGTCAACACTCTCACTCAGCAGTACAGAAATATGGTTAAAATTTGGTTTTGTATCTTCAAATATATCCGCCATATTTCTCCTCCCGATTCAATTGTTTAATTAAAGTCCATAACTTCGCATAGTATCTTCGAGATTCTCAGCCTTAAACTCATCACCTGCAAAGTATTCCTCCCACCTGTCACGGTTCCATATTTCAATATATGTATATGTACCGACAACAGCGATTTCTTTTTGCAAATCTATATACTTTCTGAGGTTGGGCGGTATAACCACTCTGCCCTGTGTGTCAAGTTCACATTCGCTTGAACCTGACGAGAAGAACCTGAGCAGCTTCAAATCCTCTTGTCTTGTTTTTTCAAGAAACTTAGCCCATTCATCAGCAGGATAAATGGCAATACATCTGACGCCCTTTGCAACAACAAAGGTCTGTCCGAGGTCGGCTCTGAACTTGGCAGGGATATTAACTCTGCCCTTTGCGTCAACAGTCTGCATATATTCGCCTATTAACATTCATCACCGCCTCCTCTCTATTTGATTAGGGGATTTCATCCCCTAACTACCCGATGTAACTTTAATACATTTTAACCCACTTTACTCCACCTTGATTATATTCTACTACATATATTTGCATTATGCAAGCACTTTTTTGCAAATCTTTTCAAAAGGATAATAAAGTCGTAATTTGTCTTTAACATCCTTTTAATAATAGTGAAAAATCAGAATATATTGTATTTAAAATAAATAATATGTACAAGATGTTGTCACAAAACGTATGGCAAATAATTGGGAAAATACTAAAATTTTGAAAAATGGGGGCGAAATATATGATGAACTATATTTGGGGCGGAATGATAGTTATATCCCTAATAGTGTCTGTTTTCACCGGCAGAGTGGAACAAACTGCCGCAGCAGCAGTCAGCGGAGCAGGAGATGCAGTAAGCCTGACAATGTCTCTGCTTGGCATAATGTGTCTGTGGACAGGAATCTCAAAAATCGGTGAGGACGGCGGATTGATACGACTGATAGCAAAAGCGCTCAGACCGGTTTTGAGGCTTGTGTTCCCAAAACTTGACCCCAACTCAAAGGGGTTCGGCGCAATAGTCATGAACGTTGTCGCAAATCTGCTCGGCATGGGCAACGCCGCAACGCCGCTCGGAATAAACGCCGTGACCGAGTTATGGAACGCCAACGGTAAACGAACAACCGCAACAGACGAGATGTGCATGTTTGTCGTGCTTAACACCGCGTCGCTCCAGCTTATACCATCCACCCTTATTTCTCTCAGGCAGAGCTACGGTTCCGCCGCTCCGGGTGAGGTCATCCTCCCTATATGGATATGCGAAGTCTGTGCACTGACCGCCGGTATAGTTATGGCTAAGGTTATGTCAAGATTATCAAGCACAGAAAAGAGGTTAAATCAATGCAGATAGTTTCTATGTTTGCGGTTCCTGCGTTTATATTCATATTTTTGGTTTCAGGCTTTGTCAGCCGCATTGACGTGTATGACAGCTTTGTAAGCGGCGCAAAGTCCGGACTGACTTCAACATTTAACATAATTCCTGCGCTTATCGGGTTGATGGTCGGCATTGCCATGTTCCGCGAGAGCGGCTGTCTTGAGCTTATTTCAAAGGCGCTCAGTCCATTAACCAACCTAATACATATGCCGTCCGAAATCGTTCCGCTTGCGCTGCTGCGTCCTGTATCAGGCAGCGCAGCAATAGCTGTTGTCACAGATATATTCAACAACTTCGGACCCGATTCGCTTCAGGGCAAAATCGCTTCAGTTATGATGGGTTCTACCGAGACGACAATATACACCATTGCTGTGTACTTCGGCAGTGTTGGAATAAAAAACATCCGCTACACACTGCTTGCGGCGCTCACGGCAGACTTGTGCGGTATCGTAATGTCGGTTATCCTGGGTTCACTAATATAACTAAATCAATAAAAACAGAGGAGGCTATTTGCCTCCCCTTAGTCTGTCGAAAAGCTGAACCAATCAAACTCACATTTTTCACTGAACTCAAAGTACACGGCATGCCTACCTGTAACTTTGCGTTCAAGTTTAATACCAACAATTTGATAATCACCGACTGTACTCTCATATGTCAGGCTGCACAGGCAGTTACCGCCGGTATCTTTAGGCGTATCTGCAAATACTTTAAGGCTTATAATATTGCAGAGCGGCTTGATACGCACATACAGAGTGTCCGGCTGTATGGAACTGAAATTGATATATTTAAAACCCACGATTGTTCCTTTATAAATATTCACCACCGGAGCAGACGGATTGTTGCTGTCGTATACCGACTTTATGTATGCGCGGTTATCGTCATTGGGCGAATCGATGCAGCATGTATATCCCGATGAGATAATCTTTTCTGCATCAAGGCCGTTTATATGCGCGCCCTGCGAGGTCATTTCTGCTTCTGAACATTCTGTAACCCTGCCGTTTTCATCATACTTTATTCTGCCGATATACAGCTTTTCACCTTCAAGAACCGCATCGATTGGTTCAAGCATTGCCTGACGTGCGTAGCCGTTTGTCCCGGTGCCCCGATGATAGAATATGTAGTATTGATTGTTAATTTCAGCTATACTGCCGTGGTTGTTGCAGGTCTGGTATGCGCGTTTCTTTTCTCCGTCATTCTTAACTATTACCGCTCCTGAATTGTTGCTTATTGTGCCGCCGTGAACCCAGCCGCTGAGCGGCGAATCGCTGTAGGCATAGTCAAGATAGCAGTTTGTATTTGGTCTGAGCGCTTTGTCTTTATCTCCGTTTTTTATTCTTTTGCTGTAGATAAACACATACTTACCCAATATTTTGCGGATTGATGCCGCCTCAAAATAGCAGAACTCTGTATCGATATTTTCAGTATCCCAGTGGTTAGTCCGAAAGTCACAATGCGGTATCATGTTTGCTTTAAACGTACCGTTTTTTATGGTTGCCATATCATCGTTGATTTCCGCACAATAGCATTTGGTAAATCCCCAATAGGCATAGCAGCGGTTGTCATCGTCAACAAGCACACCAATATCAAAACCAAAGTCGGTCTTTCGCGGATTTTCAAACGGTCCTGCGGGATTTTTTGACTCTGCGACATAAATATTTTCACCTTTGTTCATGGCTATGTACATATAATATGTATCGTCTTTTTTCACAACATCAGGTGCGTAGAGAATATTATCGGCAGAGAAGCACACTCCGTCACACCGCCAGTCGGTCAAGTCGCCCACTGGCGCTGACCATACTACATAGTCTTTGCCGCAATATTCGTCTCTTTCCGTATCGTGCGAACCGTATACATAAACGCGTGTTTCACCGTTATGAGTGAACACTCTCGGTTCGCCGTCGGGGACGTGTTCCCAAAGCGGCATGTATGGGTTTGCTCCGCGTATATATTCTTTAATCTGCATAATTCAATCCTCCGTGTCATTATACAGATATTGTAACACAGATTATTCATCATGTATAGTCAGTTATTGTAAATTTCAGGACAAAAAATGTAAGTTGTGTTAAACACAAAATTAACTCTTGATATAATCCTCCGGGTTTGGTATAATATTCATTATGTAAGTCTATGTGTGATTATCGGAGGTTAAATATGTTTTATTATATTGAAGGAAAGCTGACGGTTAAGACCGAAGCGTTTGCAGTAATTGATGCAGGCGGTGTCGGCTATCGGATATTTTCAACGCGTACATCACTTGAGAATTTAGGCGAAATCGGCAGCAAAGCAAGACTGTATATCTATACTAATATTAAGACATCCTCCGATACCTTTGCGCTGTACGGCTTCTCAACTCAAGAGGAGAAGAACGTATTTGAGATGATTCTGGGCGTAAGCGGAGTCGGAGCAAAGACGGCGGCAAGCCTGCTATCCAACATCTCTCCGTCAAAGTTCGCTATGTGCGTTGTGACAAATGATGCAAAGTACCTCTCAAAGAACACTCCGGGACTTGGTCCAAAGGGTGCACAAAGGATAATTTTGGAGCTTAAAGATAAGTTCAAAGATGCAGACATCAGCGGCATGCCGGCAGATGAAATGTTCGCACCCGATATTGAGGGTGACAGTGAGGCGGTTTCCGCTCTTATTGTTCTCGGATACAGCAAAGATGAGGCAATGCGTGCGCTAAACGGCGCAACGGGCTCAACCGAAGAAATGATAAAATACGGATTAAAAAATCTGATGAAGACTTAAAGAACCATTTCTTTTTTGACAAAAAGAAACGGTTCTTAAACTCCAAAGAAAAAACAAAAGGAGGATTATAGCGCAGTTCGCTACGACGACATGATACTTGACAACAACGAAGAACGTATTGTTTCGACTAACGAGACAAACGATGATACTGAAATTGAATATAGTCTTAGACCGAAAACCCTTGACGAGTACATAGGTCAGGTCAAGGCGAAGGAGAACATGAAGGTGTTTATCGAAGCCGCAAAGATGCGCGGCGAACCGCTTGACCATGTGCTTCTGTACGGACCTCCTGGACTGGGAAAGACGACGCTTGCTGGGATTATCGCCAACGAGATGGGAGTTAATATCCGAATCACGTCAGGTCCTGCGATTGAGAAGCAGGGCGACTTGGCGGCGCTTCTGACTAATCTATCGCAGGACGATATTCTGTTTGTGGACGAGATACACCGTATGAACAGAAGCGTTGAAGAAATCCTGTACCCTGCCATGGAGGATTATGCACTTGATATTATAATCGGCAAAGGACCGTCTGCGCGGTCAATCAGACTTGACCTGCCTAAGTTTACGCTAATCGGTGCAACCACAAAGGCAGGCGCGCTTACCGCTCCTTTGCGCGACAGGTTCGGCGTTATCAGCCGCCTTGAGATGTACCGTCCCGAAGAACTGAGCATGATTGTTCAGAGAAGCGCAGGGATTCTCGGCATAGAAATAGACGCAGGCGGCGCGGCAGAAATAGCAAAGCGTTCACGCGGTACACCGAGAATTGCAAACCGTCTGCTAAAGCGTGTGAGGGACTTCGCACAGCTTTTGGGCGACGGGCGAATAATCCGTGAGCTTGCTGATGATGCGCTGAACAGGCTTGAAATCGACAATCTGGGTCTTGACTCAAACGACAAGCGAATGCTTATGACGGTTATTGAACACTACGGCGGCGGACCTGTAGGTCTTGATACCCTTGCCGCAACAATAAATGAGGAGCGCGACACAATTGAGGATGTGTACGAGCCATATCTGATACAAATTGGCTTTATCAACCGTACTCCGCGCGGCAGAGTGGTAACCCCAACCGCATATGAACATTTCGGAGTACCATACGGCAACGGCAATAATAACCGTAACGGCAAATTGGATATGGACAAGTTTTGATATGTTTGATATGAATTATATATAAATTGAAAGGAACAAATACACATGAGCGAAAAAACAAAGTACTATATAACCACAGCGATTGCGTATACATCGCGCAAGCCGCATATCGGCAACACATACGAGATAATTCTGACTGATGCAATAGCACGCTTTAAGCGCTTTATGGGCTGCGATGTGTGCTTCTGTACCGGAACAGACGAACACGGTCAAAAGATACAGGAGCTTGCAGAACAGCAGGGGATTACTCCCAAAGAGCATGTCGATAACATTGCAGGCGAAATCAGACGCATTGCAGACATGCTTAATATCAGCTACGACAAGTTTATCCGCACCACTGACGACTATCACGAAAAAGCAGTACAGAAGATTTTTACCAAACTCTATGAACAAGGCGATATATATAAGTCAGAATATGAGGGCTGGTACTGTACGCCGTGCGAGTCGTTCTGGACAGACACGCAGCTTAAAGACGGCAAGTGTCCTGACTGCGGACGTGAGGTTCATAAGACAAAAGAAGAAGCGTACTTCTTTAAGATGAGCAAATATCAGGACAGACTGATGAAGCATATCGAGGAACATCCGGAGTTTATTCAGCCCGAATCAAGAAAAAAGGAAATGGTAAACAACTTCCTAAAGCCGGGACTTCAAGACTTGTGCGTATCGCGCACAAGCTTCAGTTGGGGTATCCCGGTGGAATTTGACCCTAAGCATGTAATCTACGTGTGGATTGACGCGCTTTCAAACTACATCACCGCTCTCGGCTACACGCCCGACGGAGAAAAGAGTGATGACTACAGCAAATATTGGCCCGCTGATGTTCATATCATAGGCAAGGATATTCTGAGGTTCCATACCATCTACTGGCCGATTATGCTGATGGCACTGGGCGAGCCGCTGCCAAAGCAGGTGTTCGGACATCCGTGGATGCTGTTTGGCGATGAAAAGATGTCAAAGTCCAGAGGCAACGTGATTTATGCTGATGATTTGGTAAAGCACTTTGGCGTTGACGCTGTGAGGTACTATTCACTTCATGAAATGCCGTTCGCGCAGGACGGAAACATCACCTGTGAGGTGTTTATCAGCCGATTCAACTCAGATCTTGCAAACACGCTCGGCAATCTTGTTAACAGAACTGTTGCAATGGTTAATAAGTATTTCGGCGGCGTGATTCAGCCGGGAGATACCGCAGGCGAGTTTGACGATGACCTTAAATCTGTAGCAGTCAATGCTATTGATAAAGTTACTGAAAAAATGGAAACTCTGCATGTGGCTGACAGCCTTGACGAGATTTGGAAAGTAGTAAACAGAGCGAACAAGTATATAGACGAGACAACACCATGGATTTTGGCTAAGAATGAAGATGACAAACCGCGTCTCGGCACTGTTCTGTATGACTTGGTTGAGACAATCAGAATAATCGCTGCGCTGCTGTCACCGTTTATGCCTGAAACATCGGAGAAAATAAAGATACAAATAAACGCAGACGATCTTAGCTGCGAAAGCACAAAGATATTCGGCGCAACAAAGGCAGGAACAAAAGTCGGAGAGGCAGAGCCAATCTTTGCCCGTGTCGATACCGAAAAGAAACTCGCAGAACTTGAAGCCGAGTTTGCCGCAGGAGCTGAACAGGATGTAGCAGAAATAGAGCCGTATAAGGAACCCGTAACGTTTGATGACTTTGAAAAGCTCGATATCAGAGTTGGCAAGGTCAAGGTGTGCGAAAAAGTACCAAAGTCGTCAAAACTGCTGAGGTTTGAGCTTGAAGTCGGCGGCGAAACACGTCAAATTCTGTCAGGAATATCAAAGTACTATAAGCCGGAGGATTTAGTCGGAAAGAACGTGCTGTTTATTGCAAACTTCCCGCCCAGAAAGATGATGGGGCTTGAATCAAACGGTATGATTTTATCCGCCGAACATGACGAAAAGCTGGTGCTTACCACTACTCTGGACGACATCCAAAGCGGCGCATGTATTGTGTAGAAACAATCGCTTTCGCGGGGAAGTCAATACAAATGAATTTTTTAAGCCCTCTTTTTGAGGGCTTTTAATTTAAACAAGTATCTTAAAACCAACAATTGGGCATATTAAATAACAGTTTAATAAAAGGAGTTTGGTATAATAATGCGTTTTAACTACTGTCCCGACTGCGGAAGCAAACTAAGTGAAAAAGACCTCGGCGATGAGAGCGCCGTTCCGTTTTGCACATCGTGTAATGAGCCGCATTTTGATATGTTTCCGTGCAGTATAATCGCGCTTATCGTTAACGAATTTGAAGAAGCGCTGTTGCTGCGCCAAAAATATATTTCCGAAAAATACTATAACCTTGTTTCAGGATTCATGAAGCCGGGCGAGACCGCTGAAATATCAGCCGAAAGAGAAGTGTATGAAGAAACAGGAATAAAACCCAAAAGCCTTAATCTCGTTTTGACGCATTGGTTTGACCCGAAAGGCGTACTTATGATTGGGTTTATCGGCAGGGCTAAAAAGACTGATTTTGTCTTATCAAAAGAAGTAGACGGCGCTGAGTGGATTCCTGTCAAAAAGGCGAAGAATATGGTTCACCCTGCCGGAAGCGCAGCACATGACTTGATTGACAGATATCTTGACAAGTATTATAAATAATCCTCTCTTATAGGTGTGAAAACATCTACAACCTCACCGCCCTCAATAACTTTAAAAGAGTGAGGAATATTTCCCGGCACAGCATAGCTGTCGCCCGGCAGCAGCTCATATTTTTGTCCGTCAATCGTCATTTCATATTTACCTGAGATAACATATCCGCTCTGCTCGTGCGGGTGAGTGTGAATATCCGCAAAGTTCCCCTCAACATAATTCATCTTTGTAACAATACTTTTCTCACCGACAGCAAGAGAGTCGAGGTTTACACCTTTAAAAACCCTTTTTTTAGCTTCTTCTTTTTTTATTACCATTGTGTTTTCATCCTTTACAATATATTCAAACTGAACATCGCCGCGTTCGTAGTTGTGTGTTTTGTCCATCGGGATTTCTTTAAATCCAAATTTTTTGTATATATGAAGTGCAGACTTTAATATACTGTTTGAAACAATAATCAGCTTTTTTGCGCCCTGTTTCTTTGCATAATCCATACATGCTTTAAAGACCGCGCTTCCTGCGCCTTTATCCTGATATTTTTCATCTGCCGCCAGCTTACAGATTTCCCAATCACTATTGTTGAGCGGCATTGACATACACGTCGTCAGAACAGTATCATTTTCAACAGCAAAGAAAACCATTGCACCTCCTTTGAGAAGCTCATCAACATTATTTAAAACATCATAGTCCTCCTGCTCCATTTTAAAATATTTTTCAATCCACGCCTTATTAAGGCTCACAAAATCATCTTTATACTTTGACTGATATTTTATAATTTTCATTATAAACACCTCCGTTTTTACTTGACAAAATTATATCATGAATATTATAATAAGTAAAACAAATATTTTTAATGATAATATTAGAAAAGACGATATGTGATAATGAACAGATACATAGCTTTGCAGAAAATAATTGAGCTTGGCAGCTTTACAAAAGCGGCTAACACTTTAGGATATACACAGTCATCAGTTAGTCAAATGATTGCGTCGCTTGAAGATGAATTGGGAATAAAATTATTGACGCGCTCCCGTACAGGAGTTAAGCTGACAATAGAAGGCGCAGAGCTTTATCCGTTTATTGAACGGAATATTTTATCATACCGCTCTATGCAGGAAAAAGCAAATGAAATCAAGGGACTTGAAACAGGAATAATCCGCGTAGGTACAATTTCAAGCATTACCTGTCATTGGATGCCAATACTAATCAATGGATTTCAAAAATTATATCCTCGCGTGCAATTTATGTTTCATCAAGGAGATTATACCTCTATTCAGGAATGGATAAAAACAGGTGCGGTTGACTTTGGGTTTGTTAATCCTGACGCCGTAAACAATTTGGAAACGATAAAAATAAAAGACGGTGAAATGCTTGCTGTGTTGCCTAAAAGTCATTCTCTTGCAAAATGTAAGAGAATAAAGCTGCCCGATGTCGCCGCCGAGCCATTTATTTTATTAGAGGAAGGTCATTACAGCGAACCGGTTAACGCATTTCATTCATTAGGACTGGAGCCGAATATTAAATACACCATTCATGATGATTATGCCATTATGACTATGGTTGAGGCAGGATTGGGCGTCAGCATTTTAGCGGAACTTATTCTGCGCCGCACAAATTATGATATAGTGTGTCTGCCGACAAATCCGCCGGTTTACAGAACCCTTGCGGCCGCATATAAGGATAAGAACAGCCTGCCGATTGCAAGCAAGTACTTTATTGACTATATGAAAGAAAACGCTGACATGCTGCCTTAATGCGCTTGGCAAGCACTCATTATGGTTGCTCTGAATTATGTTATTGAATTCACAAGCTGACCGATAAATCGAGAACGTCTAAGGGTAAGGATTTAAGCAATCATAGGACATATGGGGTTCGACTCCCGTCAGCATAGTATAGTAAATTCAAAACTATAATTCAACATATTGTATAAAAATAGATATAAGTTTTGTTGAATATTTTCTTATTTATCCATTGAAAAAATCCTGTATGGACGTATAAGTTTGTAACAGTGGCTAAAAGAAAGCTCAAAGCTATCATTACTTTATAATATAATTCTGAAAGCTGCTTTCAAATATGAAAGCACTATATTTCAACATCCCTTAAATTCAAATTCATCTATATTTTTAACGCTTACCCTCGGAGTAGTTATATTACAACTTACTGAAAAAGTATATTTATTTAATTCTGCAAATTATATACTTTTAATACTGCTTTTAAAAATTCTGAAACATGTTTGGATGGAAACGGCGAATGCAGAATACCAAACGGAATCGCATAATCCCACTTAATCGGAACAATCCTGAGCAGCGGATGAACATTCTCCCATTTCCCGAAACCTACTAAAACATCGTTGCTGCTTTCACACTTGTTAAATACATCAACATTAAAAAACGGTACATCTATTATATTTATCTGTGGATGTTC
>CAOKIL010000018.1 GCA_948468535.1 uncultured Eubacteriales bacterium | reverse complement strand
AATTAGATTATGATACACTAACCCGTACAAAAGACGCCGCACTGGGATTGCTGCGCATGTGTTTAAAGGCTATCACTTCTGACAGAAGCCATACAATACAAGATTTAATTGATGAATATTATGATTTCATGAAAGTCAATGGAGAAAGAAATCCGTTTACCCATAAATATCTAATAGATACAAAAAATGATTAATATATCAAAAAAGGTACGGCTTGTCCATACCTTTTTCGTCACTCTTGCTACTTTAATAAACTTATGATATAATGAAAAATATTTATGAATCATAAGGGTAAAATACAGATATTAGAGAATTCTTCAAAAAGCAGACGGAGGAAGCATAAAAAATGAAAGACGGATTTATAAAATGTGCAGCGGCAACACCGGCAGTCAAAGTCGGAGATACAGAGCATAACAAAAATCAAATCATAGCTCAGATAAAATCAGCGGCGGAGCATGGTGCAAAAGTTGTTGTCTTTCCTGAGCTTTGTATTACTGCATACACCTGCGGCGATTTGTTTCTTCAGGATACACTTATCAAAAACGCTCTTGACTCGGCATTAAGTATTGCCGAGCAGACGAGTGAACTTGATATTTTAATTGTTGCAGGTCTGCCTCTGGCTGTCGGAAGCAAACTTGTAAACGCTGCTGCCGTGATAAAAAGCGGCAAAATTTTGGGCTTTGTTACAAAGAGCAATCTCCCGAACTATTCAGAGTACTATGAGGTTCGTCATTTCAATACTCTTGATGAGAATACAACTGTGTGTATTAACGGTGCGGATTATCCTGTCGGACCGAATCTTATCTTCTGCTCCGACAATATTCCTGAACTCAAAATAGGAATAGAGATTTGCGAGGACTTGTGGGTAACAAATCCTCCGTCGGGCAAGCTTGCCGAGAATGGTGCAGTATTGATTTTGAACCCGTCAGCAGGCGATGAAGTAATCTCAAAGTCGGATTACAGGCGCAGTCTTGTCGCATCTCAGTCAGCGCGCTGTATATGCGGTTATGTTTATGCCAACGCCGGCGAGGGCGAATCTACAACAGATATGGTATTTTCAGGGCACAGACTGATTTGTGAAAACGGAACAGCGCTTAGTGAATCAAGGCTGTTTGAAAACGGAATTATCTATGGCGATATAGATTTAAACAAGCTGATGTTAGAACGCAGAAGAATGACGACTTTTAATGAGTTCGGCAATGAGTGCAAAAAAATATATTTTCATATCGAGGTATCAGAAACGAATCTTGAGCGTAAGTTTGACGCGCATCCGTTTGTTCCAAGTGACGAGAAGATCCTGCGTGAACGCTGCGAGATGATTTTCACCATGCAGGCAAACGGTCTTAAAAAACGTCTTGAACATATAGGCTGCAAGACAGTGACAATCGGCATATCAGGCGGTCTTGACAGCACGCTTGCGCTGCTCGTCACTGAAAAAGCATATAATATGCTTAATCTTCCGCTTGACGGAATAAAGGCAATTACAATGCCGTGTTTCGGGACTACAGACAGAACGCTTAACAATGCTAAAAAGTTGGTTGAATGTATAGGAGCCGAGCTTATAGAAATACCGATAAATAAATCTGTTTTGCAGCATATGTCTGATATAGGAGCGGATATAAACAATCATAATGTGACATATGAAAACGCACAGGCAAGAGAGCGCACACAGGTGCTGATGGACTATGCCAATGAAAGAGGCGGAATAGTAATAGGAACCGGTGATTTAAGCGAACTTGCTTTGGGCTGGGCAACGTATAACGGCGATCATATGTCTATGTACGGAGTAAACTGTTCTATTCCCAAAACATTGGTTCGATATTTAGTCAAGTATGTCGCAGATATAAGCGGAACAGATATGCGAAGAGTTTTAGAGGATGTGCTTGATACACCGGTCAGTCCTGAACTATTACCGCCTGATGATGGCAAGATTTCACAGCAGACAGAGGATATTGTCGGACCGTATGAATTGCACGATTTCTTTTTATATAATTTTGTGCGTCTGGGCTTTACTAAGTCAAAGGTTTTTCGTATTGCGAAGCAGGCGTTTGAAGGCGAATTTGACAGTGATACAATACAAAAATGGCTTGATGTGTTCTGCCGCAGATTTTTCAGCAATCAGTTCAAGCGAAGCTGTATTCCTGATGGTCCTAAAGTCGGTTCTGTCACGCTGTCGCCGAGAGGTGACTGGCGTATGCCGTCCGATGCGGTTATGTTCTGGAAGTAAAACGGGGAGTGAACAGAATGAAGAAGCGATTAAGACTTGTCATTGCCGTTGCAGTTATTGCTGTATGCTTTTCAAATGTTTCAGCAGAAGCGGCAGACGATATAAAAGTTTATTTAAATAATGAGCATATGACTTTTGAGGTAGCTCCGTACATGAAAAATGATAGGGTCATGGTTCCTATGAGAGATATTTTTGAAAGGTTAGATTCTGTTGTAAGCTGGGATGTGAATACTCAAAGTGTAACGGCTGAAAAGGACGGTTTGACAGTTATTCTCGGCATTGGTATGGACACAATGTATGTAGGCGGAGTTCCGATTTATCTTGAAGCTGTGCCTGAACTGACAAATGACAAAACATTTGTGCCTCTGCGGGCAGTTTCTGAAGCTCTTGACTGTGCCGTGGATTGGGACGGCACAAAAAAGAGAGTTGATATTGTGTATAAATGGATACGTCAGGGCGTATACTATTCTGAATTCAGTTCTGTTGCGGATTTTGGCGCTTATTTTGGAATAAGCCCGGTTTCTGTTGTTAAGGATACTGAGACAAACGGGTATATTTACAATTATGATATAAGCTCAGTTGAGCCGGGTGCGGCTGAGAGATATTTGGATATTCTGAAATCATCAGGATTTATAAATGTGAACGGAAACGGATATGTTGTCAGCGCAAAAGACAGTGTAACCGTTCTTACAGGCAAAAGCGGCGGTATATTCAGAATAGTGGTATACACAGACTGATTTAATAAATTTTGTGAAATTTTCATTAATAAACTGTTTGCGATATTGACACGTTCGCGATTGGTAGAGTATAATGTAAAATGTGAAATTTGTCGAAAGTTGAAGTTAATTTTTGGTACATATTTGAATATAACTATACTGTAGTTTTTCAACACAGAAGGGAAAAAATATGACAAGAAAGTTTAAAATCACGGCAATAATAATTGCCGTTCTCACAATGTCAATATCAACCTTCGGCGGTGTTTTGGCATCGCAGAAGTTAGCGAATATATCGTTTACCAATAACCTGACAAGTTACGCCTCTCTTGATGAGGTTGACAGCACGGTCGGTATGGTAAATGTTTTGCTGCTTGGAGTGGATGAAGGCGGATACCGAAGCGATACAATTATGCTTGCGTCTCTTGACGGATATTCAAACAGGGTAAGTATTTTGTCTATACCCCGTGATACAATGGTACGCATAAACGGTTCAACTCAAAAGATAAATGCAACCATGGGATTTGCAAGCGCGAGGTCAAAACCGTCGCCGACACCTGAACGCAGCGGAGCGGAATCTGACGCCGTGCAGGATGATAATTCCGAAGGCGCATCAAAGTCTAGGCTCAGTACTGATGAAGGTCACGAGGACGCGCTTATCGAAAAAATTAAGGGTATTACAGGTCTGCCTATTCACTATTTTGTAACGGTGGATTTTGATGGATTTATGGATGTTATCGAAGCGGTTGACGGTGTTGAGTTTGACGTGCCGTATGATATGAACTATGACGACCCGGTTCAGGGACTTCATATCCATTTGAAGGCAGGTCAGCAGCATCTGACAGGTCAGCTTGCACATGACTTTGTTCGGTTCCGTCATAACAATGACGGCAGTGCGCCCGGCGAATACGTTATGGGCGATGAAGGACGAATGTATTGGCAGCAGCAGTTTATTAAAGAATTGGTTAAGCAGAAGCTCAATCCGCAGTATCTGTCAAAGATTGACGATGTGTTTGCGGTTGTTCAGGACAATGTAAGAACCAATTTGACGCTTCCCGAAGCTGTAAAGAACCTCAACGCACTTATGAAGGTTGATTTTGATGACATTGTTTCATACCAGCTTCCGGGTGAGTACGAATATACAGACAGTCTGTGGTACTATGTATACAATCCCAAAAAGACACAGCAGCTTATTGATGATGTTTTCAGACCTCAAAGCCGCGAAGAATGGGAAGCGTATCTTGCACAGCAAGAAGCACAGAAAGATAGCGAGTAGCGATTTCGGGCAAGGCAATGTTACCCATTGCCTTGCCCGAAAATGAGTTAATCTATCAAACCGCCAATATTAGTAATGTGTATAAGCATTAATGTGTAGCAGCGTTTTACAGCGTTTCTTTTTTAAAGTATTGCGTCTTTTGCCACAGCATAATATTGAGCAGTGCGAAAAGAATATTATCAACGATAATTGTTTTGTAGATTTTTTCTCCGTCATTGGTATGGGTTGTTTCTGCCGCGCTCCAAACTATCAATCGGCAGTCATCCGGAAATTGAACCTTCAAAATATAGTCTATTTTGTTAATAATAATAATATAACTCCCGTCGTATGAATTAAATTGTGCATCATTACATAATGATTCCTTAATTGTAGCATATTCATGGCGCTTAAATTTTCTGACAATCATAAAAAATCCTTCTTTCCTGTTTTAAAATTGTGATTAATTTACGGCGCAGCACTTGAAAAATTTTCGCACAAGTGTTATAATAGTTTTGCGTTTCTGCTTTTCAAGCAGCCGCGCAGCGTTGGGGAGCAGTGGAAATCTTTTGCCGAGAATCACTGCTTCCTTTTTTTGTCTTGTTTCGAGATAATGATTACACCCCTCCTTTCAAAATTATCTCTTAAAAACAAAAAAAGTGCGAAACTCTTTGCAGAGCAACGCACAAAAAATGCAATGCTCTGAATTCGTTACCACACAAATCTGCAACAAAAATATTTTATAGTACCATATCTCATGCATAAAAGAGCACACATTTTTATCAAAATAAAGAGATGTGATATATATCAAATTTTTGTTAAGATTTATGTGGTAAATTTAGTATATCATATACTTTAAATTTTGTAAAGGGGAAATTTTAATATTTCACAATTTTAAGCGCCCGGGACGGCGGCATGCGTATAAAATAATAAAAATAACCAAAAGAAGGATAAAATTTTTCGACTTTATAGGCTAATTTGAAAATTGCTCAGAAATTCCAAAAAATGCTTGACAAATGGCGGTTTTGCGGATATAATAGAATGGTTCATGTAATCAATTAAGCTAAACTTAGAATTGTCTGCTTTTGATAAATCAGTAAATCTGAAAAAGCAGATTGGGTTCGGAGCTTTGTTTATGGAAAGTTTAAAACATAAAAATAAAGTTGTTGGAATTAAAGAAACAAAAAACGCAGTCAAGGCGGGAACTGCTGATGTTGTATATCTTGCAGAGGATGCGGACTTTCATGTCACTGAACCGCTGAGAGAGCTGTGTATTCTGTCCGGGATAGAGGTTCAGAATGTCTCCGGACGCAAGGAGATTGCTAAAGCCTGCGGAATTGATGTGCCGACTGCCGCAGCGGCAGTTTTGGTCGATTGATATGGACAAGATTTTTTATTAAGTATAAAATCGCATTTTTGCGTTTTTATAAATATTATTTTATATGTATGGAGGTGAACATATTGCCAACATTTAACCAATTAGTAAGAAAGGGAAGAGCGACGGTTGAGAAGAAATCAACAGCTCCTGCTCTCTTGAAGGGTATTAACACAATCAAGAAGCGTCCCACAGATCAGGCTTCTCCTCAAAAGAGAGGTGTTTGTACTTCAGTTAGAACCATGACACCTAAAAAGCCTAACTCAGCGCTCCGTAAGGTTGCCAGAGTACGTCTTACAAACGGTATTGAAGTTTCTGCTTACATTCCGGGTATCGGACACAACCTTCAGGAACATAGCGTTGTTATGATTCGTGGCGGACGTATTAAGGACCTTCCTGGTGTACGTTATCACATTATCCGTGGTACACTTGATACATCGGGTGTGGATGCGCGCAGACAGTCAAGATCTAAGTACGGCGCAAAGAGACCTAAATAATTTGGTCTATAAAATCTAATTGAAAATGTGTGCATATGTTTATATATATTGATTGTTAAGGAAGCTCTTGGTCAAAGTTGCTTTGCAACTTTGAAAGGTATCCTTGAATCCGCAAGCGGAGCTTGCTTATTGTATATGACCTATATGCGCAGACAGTGTTAAAAAACATTGAGTACCTTAATGGTGAATAAACCTAATGAAGGAGGGGAAGAAAGTGCCAAGAAGAGGTCATATTGCTCGTCGTGATGTATTGCCTGATCCGGTGTATAACAACAAAACGGTTACACGCCTGATTAACAACATCATGCTCGACGGAAAAAAAGGTGTTGCTCAGAGAATAGTTTATGATGCATTTGATATCATAAAAGAAAAGACAGGAAAGGATCCTGTTGAAGTATTTGAAGAAGCAATGAACAGCGTAATGCCTGTTTTAGAGGTTAAGGCTCGCCGTGTCGGCGGTGCTAACTATCAGGTTCCGATTGAGGTTAGACCTGAAAGACGCCAGACTTTGGGATTGAGATGGATTACTCAGTATTCAAGACAGCGCAGTGAGAGAACCATGGCTGAAAGGCTCGCAAATGAGCTTATGGATGCCACAAACAGTACAGGCGGCGCATTTAAGAAGAAAGAAGATACTCACAAGATGGCAGAAGCGAATAAGGCATTCGCTAACTTCCGTTGGTAAATTTTACTTTGAAATTTCACTCATCTTAGGCATTTCGAAATGCTTGCGTACCATGTGTACGCGGCGCATTTCTGCAATACCAAATCTGAGTAAAATTTCTTTGTAAAATGTGACCGCAATCTTTGATTGCGTATTTACCATACGAATGAAATTTGTAAAAGCAGATAAAGTCATTATTAACCTAAATAGTGCTCGCATACTAAGATGTGCACTTGTTAGATAAAAATGCACCAAATCTAAGCAAAATTTCTTTGTAAAAATACGGAATGCATTTTGTGTAATTATTGAATATTGGTTTTATTTATCTGTATTAAATACAGATAATACTAATTTAACGTTGTGATTGTCGCGGCGGCAAGCAATGGGGGTTCCTAATCGCTATTCGCTAATCTCTAATCGCTACGTTGGAAGGAGAAAAAGTTATGGGTAGAGCGTTTTCACTTGAGAAAACCAGAAATATAGGTATCATGGCTCATATTGATGCCGGTAAAACTACTACCACAGAGCGTATTCTGTTCTACACAGGTCGTGTTCATAAGATTGGTGAGACCCATGAGGGTGCAGCAACAATGGACTGGATGGAGCAGGAACAGGAACGTGGTATTACAATTACTTCTGCCGCTACTACAGCACAGTGGAAGAACCACAGAATAAACATTATCGATACACCGGGACACGTTGACTTCACGGTTGAAGTTGAGCGTTCGCTCCGTGTACTTGACGGCAGTGTTACGGTTCTTTGTGCAAAGGGCGGTGTTGAGCCTCAGTCTGAAACCGTTTGGAGACAGGCTGATAAGTATCAGGTTCCGAGAATGGTATATGTTAATAAGATGGACATCCTGGGTGCTGATTTCTACAATGTTGTAGCTATGATGAAGGATCGTCTTAAATGTAATGCTGTTCCAATTCAGCTTCCTATCGGAGCTGAGGACGACTTCAAGGGCCTGATTGACCTGATTCAGATGAAAGCATATGTTTATTATGACGAACTCGGTCAGGACGAGAGAGTTGAAGAAATCCCTGCCGATATGGCAGATAAGGCTGCTGAGTACAGAGAGGCTCTTCTTGAATCTGTTGCAGAGACAGATGAAGCTTTGATGGACAAATATCTCGAAAGCGGAGATTTGACAGAAGCAGAAATCAAGAAGGCAATACGTAAGGCAACTATCGCAAACGAGATGGTTCCGGTACTCTGCGGTTCTTCATACAGAAACAAGGGTGTTCAGAACATGCTTGACGCAGTTGTTGAGTTTATGCCGTCACCGCTTGATGTTCCTCCGATTAAGGGTGTTATTCCAAGAACAGAGGATGAAGATGTAAGACATTCTTCAGATGACGAACCGTTTGCTGCTCTGGCATTTAAGATTGCAACTGACCCATTTGTAGGTAAGCTCTGCTTCTTCAGAGTATATTCGGGTACGCTTAACAGCGGTTCACACGTTTATAACTCAGTTAAGGATAATAAGGAAAGAATAGGTCGTATCCTCCAGATGCATGCTAATCACAGAGAGGATATAGAGACAGTTTATGCAGGTGATATTGCTGCCGCTGTTGGTCTTAAGAATACAACAACAGGTGATACACTTTGTGATGAACAGCATCCTATCATCCTTGAATCTATGGAATTCCCGGAACCGGTTATTCGTGTTGCTATAGAGCCTAAGACAAAAGCCGGTCAGGAAAAGATGGGCATTGCTCTTGCAAAGCTTGCAGAGGAGGACCCGACATTCAGAACATACACAGACGATGAGACAGGTCAGACTATCATCGCCGGTATGGGTGAGCTTCATCTTGAGATTATCGTTGACAGACTTCTTCGTGAGTTTAAAGTAGAAGCTAACGTAGGTAATCCTCAGGTTTCATATCGTGAGACAATCAGAAGTGCTGTACACGTTGACCACAAGTACGCACGTCAGTCAGGCGGTAAGGGTCAGTACGGACATGTTGTTATGGACATGGAACCGCTTGAGCCGGGCGCAGGATATGTTTTTGAGAACAAGATTGTCGGCGGTGCTATTCCTAAGGAGTATATCCCTGCTGTTGATGCAGGTATTCAGGGTGCAATGCAGACAGGTGTTCTGGCAGGATATCCGGTTGTTGACGTTAAGTGTACACTGGTTGACGGTTCATACCATGAAGTCGATTCTTCAGAAATGGCGTTTAAGATTGCCGGTTCAATGGCATTCAAGGACGGCTGCAAGAAGGGTAATCCGGTTATCATGGAGCCTATCATGAAGGTTGTTGTTAACGTTCCTGAAGAATACATGGGTGATGTTATAGGTGACCTTAACTCACGCCGCGGTCAGATTCAGGGTATGGAAGCAAGAACAGGCGCGCAGGAAATCAACGCAAACGTTCCGCTTTCAGAGATGTTCGGTTATGCAACAGAACTTCGTTCAAGAACTCAGGGACGCGGTCAGTATTCAATGGAGCCGAGTCATTTTGAGGAACTGCCGAAGAGCATTGCTGAAAAGATTATCAAAGAGAGATCAAAGGAAGACTAATTGCTCAGTTGTATGAGTTTTTCAGTCGAAAAGATTTCAAAAAATTTTACAAAAAATGCTTGAATTTTTCAGGAATTAATTGTAAAATAGTAGAATAATAATATGATAATTTTGTGTTGTCAAAATTATATAAAAGTAAAAATTAATTAAAGAATAAACATAAGGAGGTCATTGTAAAATGGCAAAGGAAAAGTACGAAAGAACCAAACCCCATGTTAACATTGGTACAATCGGCCACGTTGACCATGGTAAGACAACTCTTACAGCCGCTATCACAAAGGTATTGGCTATGGATGGTAAGGCTCAGTATGAGGCTTATGACATGATTGATAAGGCTCCTGAGGAGAGAGAAAGAGGTATCACAATCTCAACAGCACACGTTGAGTACGAGACAGAAAACCGTCACTATGCACACGTTGACTGTCCGGGACATGCTGACTACGTTAAGAACATGATCACAGGTGCTGCTCAGATGGACGGAGCTATCCTCGTTGTATCTGCTGCTGACGGTCCTATGCCTCAGACAAGAGAGCACATCCTGCTTTCACGTCAGGTTGGCGTACCTTACATCATCGTATTCATGAACAAGGTTGACCAGGTAGACGATCCTGAGCTTCTTGAGCTCGTAGAAATGGAAATCAGAGACCTGCTCACAGAGTATGAATTCCCGGGAGATGATATCCCGATTGTTAAGGGTTCAGCTCTTCAGGTTATTGAGTCAGGTTCAACAGATCCGAGCGCTCCTGAGTATGCTTGCATCCATGAGCTTATGGACGCTGTTGACAGCTATATCCCGACACCGGAAAGAAAGAGCGATTTGCCGTTCTTGATGCCGATCGAGGATATCTTCTCAATCACAGGTCGTGGTACAGTTGCTACAGGCCGTGTTGAGAGAGGTCAGCTCAACATCAATGATGAAGTTGAAATCGTTGGTCTTTCAGACGAGACACGCAAGGTTGTTGTTACAGGTATCGAGATGTTCAGAAAGCTTCTTGACTACGCTGAAGCAGGCGATAACATTGGTGCATTGCTCCGTGGTGTTGCTCGTGATGAAATCGAAAGAGGACAGGTTCTGGCTAAGCCGGGTACAATCACACCTCACACAGAGTTCAAGGGGCAGGTTTACGTTCTGACTAAAGAAGAAGGCGGACGTCATACACCGTTCTTCACAAACTACAGACCGCAGTTCTATTTCAGAACAACTGACGTAACAGGTGTTGTAAATCTTCCGGAAGGCACAGAAATGTGTATGCCCGGTGATAACGTTGTAATGGACGTTGCACTTACAACAACAATCGCTATTGAAGAGGGACTTCGTTTCGCTATCCGTGAGGGTGGTAGAACAGTAGGTTCAGGCGTTGTTACTGAAGTTATTAAATAATTTTAGATATTATACTTTTAAATGGCGGTGGTTGCCTATAGCAACCACCGCCATTTTCCCCAAAAATGCAGTTAATGTTAACATTAACTCAATAAATGCAGACAAAAGTACACAAAGTAAAGTAAATAAAATAAAATTAAAAATAATTAAGACGGATCAAAAAAGTCCGTCTTTTTATATCAAATATCCATTTTTGTATTCTTTTGGAATAAACTTAATTATTTTGCCGATTTGTTCAGGTGAGGCAGGGATTAACGCATCCATGTAGTTCATGGTTGTTGCGTGGTAAAGTCCGTCAGATTTTTCCTGCTCAATCAGTATATTAATCGGCTTGCCTATGTATTTTAAATAATAAGTCCGTTTCATATCTTCGGCAAGCTCAAGCATTTTGCGGCTGCGTTCGTCCTTAATGCTTTCAGATACTTGATTTGGCATTTTTTCTGCGCGTGTTCCTTTGCGGATTGAATATTTAAAAATGTGCATTTGCATAAAGCCTGTTTCGCGGCAAAACTCGTATGATTTTTGGAATTCTTCATCGGTTTCTCCTGCAAATCCGACCATTAAATCAGTCGTTATTGATGTGTCAGGGATATACTCGCGCAGTAATTTAACCGCATTTCTGTATTCGTCAGTTGTATAACGTCTGCCCATGCGCTGTAATGTTTCATCGCAGCCGCTTTGAAGTGAGAGATGGAACTGAGGGCAGAGTTTCGGCAGCCTTTTTGCGCGGCACACAAAGTCCTCTGTTATGAGTACAGGCTCAATTGAACCGAGACGGATACGTTCTATGTCGTCAATTTCATGTGTTTTTTCGATGATGTCAATCAGACCTATTTTGTTATCTTTTATATCAATACCATATGAACCGATATGGATTCCAGTTAAAACAATCTCGCTGTATCCGTGACTTGCTAGTGACTTAGCTTCGCATATTATTTTATCAAGCGAGCGTGAGCGCACAGGACCTCTTGCGTAGGGAATAATACAGTACGAACAGAAGTTGTTGCATCCGTCCTCAATTTTGAGATTTGCGCGTATTCGGCTTTGTGTAAGAGTTATTGGAAGCTCCTCGTACTCGTGCTCATGCAGTATGTTGCCGACAATATTTGATTTTTTGCCGTATGCTGCGGCTTCAACAAGTTCCACAATTTTAGAACGTCCGCTGTTACCGATAATTATGTCCGCACCGATTTCGTAAACCGTTTCAGGCTCTGTCTGAGCAAAACATCCGGTAACCGCCACAATTCCGTCAGGGTTCTCGCTTCTTGCGCGGCGTATGTGCTGCCGTGACTTTTTTGCGCCGACACCTGTCACTGTGCAAGTGTTAACTACACAAACATCAGCCTTCCCATCTTTGATAACGTCATATCCGTTTTTTTTAAACAGCTCCGCCATAGCTTCGCTTTCATATATATTTGTCTTGCACCCTAGGGTAATAAATTTTACAGTAATTTTTGCCACGTCCTTAAAATATACTAAAATGCTATAATATTATAGCATTTTAGTCATATTAATGCAAGATGTATTACGATGTTTCTATTAAGGTTAGATAAATGCAAAATTTCTGTAGTTTATGTAGAATATTTAGGTAAAATAAAACATTTTACAGATTTAATATTTTTAGTTTGGAAATTGTTGGCGAATTTGCATAAAAAACTTCTGATAAAATTATGTAATAATTATAGTATTTTTGATTGACTAATGGGCAATAAAATTATATAATTTAAAGAGAAAATATTATTATTTTCAAATAAAATATTGGAGGTTGAAAGAAATGAAAAAGGTAACAATTTCACTGGCAGCTATCAATGACGTAAAGAATTTTGTAAACGTAGTTACAAAGTATGACTTTGATGTTGACTTGGTTTCAGGAAAGTACGTTGTAGATGCAAAATCAATAATGGGTATCTTCAGCCTTGACCTTTCAAAGTCTATTGAAGTACAGATTCACAGCGACAACTGCGATGCGTTCATTGATGAGATTAAGAGTTTTATTGTAGACTAGTATAATTGCCCTATTTTTTATAAAGTAGGGCTATTATAACGTATTGGGGTATGTATGGCGCACTTTGAAAATAAATATATGCGTATGGCGCTTGATGAGGCAAAACTCGCTCTGAAACATGGTGATATCCCTGTCGGAGCGGTAGTTGTATGCAAAGATCGGGTTGTGGCAAAAGCTCATAATACCCGTGAGCGTAGCCAAAACGCGCTCGGTCATGCGGAAATCGCCGCAATCTTTGAGGCATGTAAGAAACTCGGCAGATGGCGGCTAAACGACTGCGATATATACGTCACGCTTGAACCGTGCATTATGTGTACAGGAGCTATTATTCAGTCGCGTATCAGGCGTGTCTATTTTGGCGCATATGATTTTGACTTTGGATATGCCGTATCGAATGAAGCGTTAAAACCTAAGATTAAGTTTGACTGTTACTGCGGCATTATGGAGGATGAGTGCAAATCGTTGCTTGACGAGTTTTTCACAAAAATCAGGAAATAATAACAAAAGAAATTATAAAAAAACGACATTTTAGATATAAGGAGAATAGACCAATGGCAAAGAAGTATGTTTATCTTTTCAGCGAAGGCGATGCGTCAATGAGAGAGACTCTCGGCGGTAAAGGTGCAAACCTTGCTGAAATGACAAAGCTTGGTTTACCTGTTCCGCAGGGATTTACAATTTCAACAGAGGCATGTACTCAGTATTATGAGGACGGCAGAATGATTAATGATGATATTCAGGCTGAGATTTTAAAGAACATCAGCGAGATGGAGAATATCACAGGTAAGAAGTTTGGTGACCTTGAAAATCCGCTGCTCGTATCGGTTCGTTCCGGTGCAAGAGCGTCAATGCCGGGTATGATGGATACTATATTGAACCTCGGTCTCAATGAAGAAGTTGTTGAGGTTATGGCTAAGAAGTCAGGAAATCCGAGATGGGCATGGGATTGTTACAGAAGATTCATTCAGATGTACTCCGATGTTGTTATGGAAGTCGGCAAAAAGTATTTTGAAGTTCTCATCGATGAGATGAAAGAGAAAAAGGGCATCACACAGGATGTAGATCTGACAGCCGATGACCTGAAGGAACTTGCTAACCAGTTTAAGGCTGAATATCAGGATAAGGTAGGCGAACCTTTCCCGACAGACCCGAAAGAACAGCTCTTTGGCGCTATTAAGGCCGTATTCCGTTCATGGGATAACCCACGCGCAAACGTATACCGCCGTGACAATGATATTCCGTATTCATGGGGTACCGCTGTTAATGTGCAGATGATGGCGTTTGGTAATATGGGTGAGACATCAGGTACAGGTGTTGCATTTACAAGAGATCCTGCTACAGGCGAGAAGCACCTAATGGGTGAGTTCTTGATGAACGCTCAGGGTGAGGACGTTGTTGCAGGCGTTCGTACACCTCAGAAGATCGATCAGCTTAAAGAAGTTATGCCTGATGTATACAATCAGTTTATTGAGATTTGCAATAAGCTCGAAAATCATTACAGAGATATGCAGGATATGGAGTTCACTATTGAGGATAAGAAGCTCTATATGCTTCAGACAAGAAATGGTAAGAGAACCGCACAGGCTGCGCTTCAGATTGCTTGTGATTTAGTTGATGAAGGCATGATTTCCGAAAAGGAAGCTGTCCTTATGATAGATCCGAGAAACCTTGACACATTGCTACATCCGCAGTTCGACCAGGCTGCAATTAAGGAGTCAGCACCGGTTGCAAGAGCATTGGCAGCATCTCCGGGCGCTGCATGTGGTAAGGTTGTATTCACAGCCGATGATGCTAAGGAGTGGAACGCAAGAGGCGAAAAGGTTGTTCTTGTCAGACTTGAAACTTCACCTGAGGATATCGAGGGTATGAAAGCAGCACAGGGTATATTGACAGTCCGCGGCGGTATGACAAGCCATGCTGCAGTTGTTGCGCGCGGTATGGGTATCTGCTGTGTATCAGGATGTTCAGAAATCGCTATGGATGAGGAGAACAAGAAGTTCGTCCTTGCCGGCAAGACATATACAGAAGGAGATTATATCTCACTTGATGGTTCAACAGGTAACATCTATGATGGAGTTATCCCGACAGTTGACGCATCAATCAGCGGAAACTTCGGCAGAATCATGGGTTGGGCCGATAAGTACAGAGTGCTTAAAGTTAGAACAAATGCAGACACACCTGAGGACGCAAAGAAGGCAAGAGAACTTGGCGCAGAAGGTATCGGTCTTTGCCGTACAGAGCATATGTTCTTCGGCGGCAACAGAATTGACGCATTCAGAGAGATGATTTGCTCGGATACGGTTGAAGAAAGAGAAGCAGCTCTTGCTAAGATTCTTCCTATGCAGCAGAGTGACTTTGAGGCTCTTTATGAAGCGCTTGAAGGCAATCCTGTTACAATTCGTTTCTTGGATCCGCCGCTGCACGAGTTTGTTCCGACAGATGAGGCAGATATTGAAGCTTTGGCTAAGACGCAGGGCAAGACTGTTGAACAGATAAAGACAATCATCGCATCACTGCATGAGTTTAATCCGATGATGGGACACAGAGGCTGCCGTCTTGCAGTAACATATCCTGAAATCGCAAAAATGCAGACAAGTGCGGTAATCCGCGCTGCTATCAACGTGAAGAAGGCTCATCCGGACTGGAATATAGTGCCTGAAATCATGATTCCGCTGGTAGGCGATGTGAAAGAGCTTAAATATGTTAAGAACATTGTTGTTGAGACCGCTGATGCTGAAATCAAGGCTGCCGGCGCAGACCTCAAGTATGAGGTTGGTACAATGATAGAGATTCCGAGAGCTGCGCTTCTGGCAGACCAGATTGCAGAAGAAGCTGAGTTCTTCTGCTTCGGTACAAATGACTTAACTCAGATGACATACGGCTTCTCAAGAGATGATGCAGGTAAGTTCTTAGATGCATACTATGACACAAAGATATTTGAGAACGACCCATTTGCAAAGCTCGATCAGTCAGGTGTGGGCAAGCTGATGGAAATGTCAATTAAGCTCGGCAAGCCGGTAAGAGAAACGCTCCACGTAGGTATTTGCGGAGAGCATGGCGGCGACCCGACATCTGTTGAGTTCTGCCATAAGATTGGACTTGATTATGTATCTTGTTCACCGTTCCGTGTTCCGATTGCAAGACTTGCAGCAGCACAGGCAGCGCTTAATAACTAAGATGAATATAAATTAATAATTAGGGCGTACTTCAAAAAATGAAGTACGCCCGCATTATTTATTGCTGAATTTTCTGCCAAATTAAAACTTCCAATAAGGCTACAAGGATTTTGCTGTCTGTAATTATATTATATGATTTTCCAAATTCCTCGCAATCAATTTCCAATGCGTGCAGAATTGATATTTTATTCTTGCCCTCAGGCTGAATTTTTAATATATAGTCTTTTCCCTCAATTTTTATAACTGCATCATAGTTGAAATTTGATGTGTTTTTAACAGCATTTTCATCAAGTTCTTTTTTAAAACATTTAAATTCTTCCGGTTTAAACTCTCTGTACACCATAAAGAAATAGTCCTTTCTTATAATTTATCTTTTGTAACAATTTAAATTAAATCATCACCTCCAATAAAATTTTCCGGAAAATTAAAAAAGTGCGCGCTTTGCAATCAAAGCAACGCACGAAAAATACATGGCTCTGATTGCTACCACACAAATTTTCAAATTACTTATAAAGAGTATAAGAAAATAGAGCCTGCATTTTTACCAAAGAATAAAAATGTACTCTTTATAAGAAATTTTATAATTTATGTGGTAAATGTATTATATCATGATCTTATGTTTTTGTAAATACCAAATTTTAATAAACAAGGGGATTTAAAGGGGTGAAACCCCTTTATTATCTAATTAATAACACGTCTGATTTCGTTGACAAATCCGCCGGAAAAACTACTCATTGGAACTTTGATTACCTTTCCGCCTGCTGATGATGCGTGAATTACCATGCCGTCTCCTGCATATATTCCGCAGTGTCCGTAATCGTTCATGATAACCAAATCCCCCGGCATCAGGGTTGAATAGTCTCCCGGTGTATATGCAACTCTTTCCCCTACTTCTGCCTGGTCATATGATACACGCGGAAGCTGAATCCCCAGTTCGCGGTACACTGCGGCAGTGAAGGCGCTGCAGTCAACTGCGCTTCCGGGTCCGCTTTCACCGCCCGCACCGTAGACATACGGAGAGTATGTGTCGCACCATGCCTGCGCGGCTTCTATTATGTCGGGTTTATCTTCACCGCTGATGGTTTCTGAAGCAGGCAGCGGTTCCTGAACTGAGTATGCGATTTCGGCTGCGCCGCCGTCATCACAGCTTAAAATATTAGTGGACAGTATTACGCCGCATATTACTATAACAACCGCTGACATTAAAATTAAATGTTTGATTTTTTTCATCGTAGTTCATCTCACCTGTATAAACTTATTTATTAAGAGTATAGTCAAATTTTTTAAAAAAAGAACATAAAATATGTCACAAGCGTTGTGTTTTATTTTTAATTATGTTTGAATTTTCAAACATTGCATTTTTGTCCTTGTATGGCAAAGGCTATTGTGTTATAATATCTCTCATACGAATTTTGTAGAATTAAATATTGTTACACAAATGTAACAAAAGAAGTCAAAATATACACTTGATTTTTAAGTGTAAAGGGATTATAATACTATATGTTGTAGTTTTAAGCAAATTGCAACCGCTAAATATAGTATTTGTTTTTTCAAACAAGTTGTTAAGGAAGTGTTATATATGGTTAAAATTATTAAAAAGGACGGCACAGAAGAAGAATATAACGTCCAAAAAGTCGTTGCGGCAGTGACTAAGTCAGCAAACCGCGCATTGATTGAATTTACCGAAGAAGATATTAAAAAAATCTGTACTTTTGTTGACAGCCGAGTATTAAAGATGAACTTGCCGGAGATTCATATAGCCCAGATGCACAATATCGTTGAGGGTGCGCTTGAAGAAGTAAACCCGGTTGTTGCAAAAAGTTACAGAGACTATCGAAATTATAAGCAGGACTTTGTACATATGCTTGATGAGGTTTATCAAAAGAGTCAGGCGATAATGTATATAGGCGATAAAGAGAATTCAAACTCAGATTCTGCTCTGGTTTCAACAAAACGCTCGCTTATATTCAATCAGCTTAATAAAGAGCTGTATCAGAAGTTTTTTATGACAGTCGAGGAGCTTCAGGCATGTCGTGACGGTTATATTTATGTGCATGATATGTCGGCAAGGCGCGATACTATGAACTGTTGTCTGTTTGATGTGAAAACAGTTTTAAGCGGCGGATTTGAGATGGGAAATCTCTGGTATAATGAGCCAAAGACGCTTGATGTTGCATTTGATGTTATCGGCGACATAGTGCTTTCAGCAGCAAGTCAGCAGTACGGTGGATTTACTGTACCCGAAGTTGATAAGATTTTAGGTCCGTATGCAGAAAAGACATACAAGAAGAACAAGGAGCGTTACCTGAGTCTCGACCTTAGCGATGAGGCTGCGGAACAAGAGGCTGTTAAGGACATAAAACGCGATTTTGAGCAGGGCTTCCAGGGCTGGGAGTATAAGTTTAATACCGTTGCCTCAAGCCGCGGCGACTATCCGTTTATAACGGTGACAGCAGGTCTGGGGACGGGACGTTTTGAGAAAATGGCAACAATCAGTATGCTTAATGTTCATAAAAACGGTCAGGGGAAAAAAGAGTGCAAAAAGCCTGTACTGTTTCCCAAAATCGTGTTCTTGTATGACGAGAATCTCCACGGTCCGGGCAAAGAGCTTGAGGACGTATTTGAAGCAGGAGTTGAGTGTTCATCAAAAACGATGTACCCGGACTGGCTGTCGCTCACAGGCGACGGATATGTTGCAAGTATGTATAAGAAGTACGGAGCTGTTATTTCACCGATGGGCTGCCGTGCATTCTTGTCGCCGTGGTATGAAAAGGGCGGTATGAAGCCGGCAGATGAAAACGACAAGCCTGTATTTGTCGGCAGATTCAATGTTGGCGCAGTGAGCCTCAACCTGCCTATGATTTATGCGAAGTCAACAAAGGAGAGCAGGGACTTCTATGAGGTTTTGGACTATTATCTTGAACTTATCAGAAATTTGCATATCCGTACATATGACTATTTAGGCGAAATGCGTGCTTCCACAAACCCTCTTGCGTACTGCGAAGGCGGATTTTACGGCGGACATTTGAAGCTGCATGACAAGATAAAGCCATTGCTTAAGGCGGCTACGGCGTCGTTTGGAATCACTGCACTCAACGAGCTTCAGGAACTGCACAACAAAACTTCACTTGTCGAGGACGGACGCTTTGCGATTGAGGTTATGGAGTATATAAACGAGAAGGTAAACCGGTTTAAAGAGGAGGACGGACATCTTTATGCAATGTACGGAACTCCGGCAGAGAATCTTTGCGGACTTCAGGTCCAGCAGTTCCGCAAGAAGTACGGTATTGTAGAAAACGTATCAGACCGCGAATATGTAAGCAACAGCTTCCATTGTCATGTGTCCGAGGATATAAGTCCTATAGAGAAGCAGGATTTGGAAAATCGTTTTTGGGACTTGATGAACGGCGGAAAGATTCAGTATGTGAAGTATCCTGTTGACTATAATATTGATGCGATAAAGACGCTTATTCACCGTGCAATGAATATGGGATTTTACGAAGGGGTAAACCTTTCTCTTGCGTACTGTGATGACTGCGGACATCAGGAGCTTGAGATGGATGTTTGCCCGAAGTGCGGCAGCAGAAACTTGACAAAAATAGACCGAATGAACGGTTATCTGTCGTATTCGAGAGTGAAAGGCGACACAAGATTAAACGACGCAAAAATGGCTGAAATAAGAGACAGGAGAAGTATGTAAAAATGCGTTATCATAACATCACAAAAGATGACATGCTCAACGGCGACGGACTGCGCGTTGTGCTTTGGGTTGCCGGTTGCAGTCATCATTGCGAAGGCTGTCATAATCCGATAACCTGGGATGAAAACGGAGGAATTGAGTTTGACAAAGAAGCAAAGTATGAGCTTTTTGACGTGCTTAGACGTCCGTATATTTCAGGTATAACATTCAGCGGCGGCGACCCGTTGTTCTGCGGCAACAGAGCTGAGATAGCAGAGCTTATAAGAGAAATCTGCGAGGAGTTTCCGTCAAAGACTCAGTGGCTTTATACAGGCTATTTGTGGGAAGAAATCAAAGACCTTGATTTTGTAAGTATGCTTGACGTAGTGGTTGACGGCAGGTTCGAGCAGGATAAGTTTGACCCGAAGCTCCACTGGAAAGGAAGCTCAAACCAGAGAGTAATTGATGTGAAAAAATCACTTGAGCGAAACAAAGTTGTACTTCATGCGTAAATACATATTAAACAGCCGGCATAATGCCGGCTGTTTATGGTTTTGTCAAAAAACTGCAATCTTAATATAATAAAAAGTAGAACAAATTTTCATTAGTCACTTGTAATTTTTATCCTGTTATGATAAAATGGCTGTTGACGAGAAACAATGATGGAGGGTTGCAGAATGATTAAATTTACAAAAATGCACGGTATAGGAAATTGCTATATCTACATCAACTGTTTTGAAGAAGAAGTATTTAACCCCGGCAAGATGTCGGAGTTTGTGTCCGATATGCACTTTGGTATAGGCAGTGACGGATTGGTGTTGATTCTTCCATCTCTGGCGGCAGATTTTAAAATGCGTATATTCAATGCGGATGGTTCCGAGGCAGAAATGTGCGGAAACGCTACAAGATGCGTTGGCAAGTATGTGTACGAAAACGGTCTAACCAAAGAAACAAAGATTACGCTTGAGACACTTTCGGGAATCAAAAAACTTGACCTTGATGTTGTGAACCATGAGGTTCAGACAGTAACGGTCGATATGGGCAAGGCGATTCTTGAACCTGATAATATACCGATAAACATGGACGGCGATAAAGTTGTTAATGTACCGATAACGGTTGACGGAATCGAGTATCATATTACCGGAGTTTCAATGGGCAACCCTCATGCGGTTGTTTTTGTCGATGATGTTGACAGCTTGAATCTTGAAGAGCTTGGTCCTAAGTTTGAAAACCATGAATTGTTCCCTGAACGTATCAATACCGAGTTTATTCAGATAATTGATGATTCAACTTTAAAGATGCGCGTCTGGGAGAGGGGCAGCGGTGAGACATGGGCGTGCGGCACAGGAGCGTGTGCATCTGTTGTTGCGGCTGTGCTGAACGGTTTTTGTCGGCAGGACAGAGAAATCAAAGTCAAACTCAGAGGGGGTAACCTCTTTATCACATATAAAAATGACGGAACAGTAATAAAACGCGGTCCGGCGGCATTCGTCTGTGAGGGTGAAGTCGAAGTTCCGCCGATTGCAAGATAAACAAGAGAACTATTAAATTTTCATACGGATTATTTTAAGGAGTGTTGGTTTTGAAGTTAAATGAGAATTATTTAAATTTGAAAGAAAGCTATCTGTTTTCTGAAATCGCGAGAAAGGTCAATGATTATTCCGCGTCAAATCCTGATAAGAAGATTATCAGGCTCGGTATCGGTGACGTTACTCTGCCGCTTGCTCCGGCTGTTATTGACGCGCTTCATAAAGCTGTTGACGAAATGGGCAGTCAGGAAACATTCAGAGGTTACGGTCCTGAACAGGGATATGACTTTTTGAGAGAGAAAATCGTTGATTATTACAAGAAGAACACTATCAGAATCGAAATGGATGAGGTGTTCATAAGCGACGGCGCAAAGAGTGATGTAGGTAATATAACAGACTTGTTTGATAAGGACAACACAGTGCTTATCCCCGATCCGGTATATCCCGTATATGTTGATACAAATATAATGAACGGCCGCAAAGTCGTGTTTGCAAACGCCAATGCGGATAACGGATTTTGTCCGCTGCCTGAAGGCAATGAAAAGGCTGATATAATCTATCTGTGTTCGCCGAACAACCCGACGGGAGCGGTTTATACAAAAGACCAGCTCAAGGTTTGGGTTGACTATGCGCTCAAGAATAAAGCTATTATACTGTTTGACGCTGCATATGAAGTGTTTATTCAGGACGATGAGCTTCCAAAGAGCATTTACGAGATAGACGGAGCAAAGAGATGTGCGATTGAGTTCTGCTCGCTGTCAAAGACTGCCGGCTTCACAGGTACGAGATGCGGATACACTATAGTTCCTAAGGATCTCAAGGTTAACATTGCAAAACTTAAAGGTATTAAGTTTGAAAATAATGAAGTTCAGCTTAACAAACTATGGCTCAGACGCCAGACAACAAAGTTCAACGGAGTTCCGTACATTGTGCAGAGGGCTGCTGAGGCTGTGTTTACAGACGAGGGCAGAAAGCAAATCATGGATAATATAAATTACTACCGTGAGAATGCAAAGATTATTGCTGATACAATGGACGAAATAGGAATTCAGTATATCGGCGGTATTAATTCGCCGTATATCTGGCTGCGCTGTCCGAATGGCATGGGTTCGTGGGAATTCTTTGATTATTTGCTTGAGAATATTAATGTTGTCGGCACACCGGGCGAAGGATTCGGAAAGAACGGCGAGGGTTACTTCCGCCTGACCGCATTCGGCGATAAGAATAACACTATCGAAGCAATGAATAGGCTTAAATCATTGTTTGGTGCGGAGGTTCCGCAGGAGCCTGAAAAGTTGGCTGAACCCGAACCTGAAGCCGAAACGGCAGAGGCTGAGGACGCCGAAGAATAAAACTGACATATAAATCTAAATCACTTCATATTTATAAATATGAAGTGATTTTTTAATTTAGGCGGTGATTTAGTGAAGTTCAGTGATATGCGTGCCAAGGAAGTAATTTGTGCCCGCGACGGACAGAGGCTTGGTTTTGTGTCAGACATGGAGTTTGACGAGAATACGGGAAGGATAAATTCTATAGTTGTGCCGGGTGCATATCGGTATATGGGGGTTTTTGGCAGAGAAGACGATGTGGTAATAGAATGGGAGCGGATAACGACAATAGGTGATGACCTGATAATTATAGAACCCAAATATAAGCCGGAATAGGTGTCGAAATTTTTGTTACTGTTCTTTTTGCAATATATAATGTGTTGAGCTATAATTTTTTAAGTAAATAATATAGCTAAGTACCAGAGAGAAGCAGAAAGGATGACAAGAATGATATTTGATTATTTAAAAAAGGGTCTCGAACCTGAAAATAAACTTGCGGTTGACTCAGAGGTGCATGAGCTTGACAGAACAGATATGCGAATTAACCTGTCAGGCCTTGCGCCAACGCCGAGAATAGTCAGCCATGGCAACTCGCAGTCGATTCCGATCAACAGTATAAAACCGAATCCAAATCAGCCCAGACTTGATATAGATGAGGACGCGCTGAACGATCTCGCAGCGTCTATAGAAAATTACGGACTAATGCAGCCGATAACCGTTCGTCAGGTAATACCGTTTGAGTATGAGCTTGTAGCAGGTCAGCGGCGTCTTGCAGCGTGCAAGATGCTCGGCATGGATTATATTCCGGCAATAATCATGAGGGTCAGCGAATCCGACAGCGCGGTGCTTGCGTTAGTCGAAAATATCCAGCGTGAGAACTTGAACTACATAGAAGAAGCAGAGGCGTTTGTGACGGTTATATCCGAGTTTGGTCTGACGCAGGACGAGCTTGCCGAAAAGCTTGGCAAAACCCAATCGACAGTGGCAAATAAGATAAGAATATTAAAGCTGCCGGTTCAAATCCGGGCAATGCTTTGCGAATACGGTTTGACGGAACGCCACGCCAGAGCTCTGCTTAAACTGCCGAATGAGAAGATGCAGCTTGAAGTGATAAACGAGGTAATAAAGCGCGGTCTTAATGTTTCAAAAACCGAGGCTCTAATAGAAAAACGCCTCCAAAAAGAAAACGAGGAAAAGCCTGAAAATACTGAGAAGAAGCCGGGACACCTTCCGCATACATTTAAGGATATAAGGATTTTTTCAAACACTATAAGAAAAGCAGTGGAACTGATGAAAAAAAGCGGAGTGAACGCCACAACCAAACGCCACGAAAGCGAAGAATATATCGAATATACAATAAAAATTCCAAAGTAAAACTTTTGATTATGTGTCATAATTATGATATAATAATATCGTAAAGGAGATCAAAATTATGCCGCAAATTATTCCTATTAAAGATTTAAAAAATACAAGTGAGATTTTAGAAAAATGCCATAGTTTAGATGAACCTGTATTTATTACAAAAAATGGATATGGTGATATGGTTATTATGAGCATAGAAGCATACGAGAATATGGCATATATGAATGATGTTTACGTAAAAAATCGATATATCATTTAATTTGCTTTTTTTGCAATGTTGCAAATATGCACTGGATAATTTAGAAGAATCTTTAAATAATATTGAAGTGATTTTTTAATATTATACTATATACTCCTTGCATATATCAGGAAATTGTGTTAAAATTATCTTAGTTGATTAAACTAAAAATTTTAATTATATAATGAAGGAGATTAAAATGGATATCGAAATTAGAAATCCCTGGCATCCCGAAGATGCAAAGCACTACACAACGGACAGAATGAGAAACGATTATCTGATTCAGGACTTGTTTCCGCAGGACAAGGTAAGGTTGGTTTACAGCCATGTTGACAGAATCATTGTCGGCGGCGTTTGCCCGGTTAAGGAAACTCTCAGTCTTGAAGCAGGTCATGAACTCGGTGTTGATTACTTCTTAGAGCGTCGTGAGCTCGGTGTTATAAACATCGGCGGTAAAGGTGTTGTTATTCTTGACGGCGAGGAATACGAACTCGACTATAAGGACGGTTTGTATGCAGGTATGGGAATCAAAGAAGTTTCATTCAGAAGCATAGACCCGTCAAATCCTGCGAAGTTTTATCTGAACTCAGCGCCGGCTCATCACACATACCCGACGTTAAAGATTACAATGGAGATGGCAAACAAGCGTCCTCTGGGAAGTGTTGAGGAGTGTAACAAGAGAGTAATCAATCAGTATATTCATCCTGAAGTATGTCAGAGCTGTCAGCTTGTTATGGGAATGACGTCTCTTGACGTAGGCAGCAACTGGAACACAATGCCGTGCCATACTCATGAGAGAAGAATGGAAGTCTATCTCTATTTTGAACTCGGTGAGGACGACGTTGTATTCCACATGATGGGCGAACCTCAGGAGACAAGACATCTTGTTATGAGAAATGAAGAAGCTGTTATTTCGCCGAGCTGGTCAATTCATTCTGGCGTAGGCACAAGAAACTATACATTCATCTGGGGAATGGTTGGCGAAAACCAGACCTTTGACGATATGGATCATGTAGCCATGAAGGATTTGAAATAATATAAATAAGGACTGCCGACGTAATTAACGGCAGTCCTTTAAGATTATTTGTCCTCAATAAATTCTCTATGATATTGTTGTAGAATTTCGAGTGTGATTTTAGTTGAAACATTTACAATCGTCTCCGACATTTCTCCAATCGCACCGGGTGCAAAATCAATATTGCTGTAATAGTCTGTTATTTTCTTTTTAAAGTTCTCAAAATCTTTATCCGGCATAGTCTGTTCTCCTTATGTTATTTTTGATTATTGGACATTATATCATAAGTTTTTGGATTGTACAATAAAATCTGCCGTAAATTTATATTAGGCATTAATTTAATTATTGACTAAAAATTTAAATGTGATATAATTCAATTCATAAGTAAGTAAATTTATAGAAAAAGAGGTCGAAAATATGATTTGTCAATTCTGCGGCAAGCAAGTAGACGACAATGCAGCAATATGCAGGTTTTGCGGCAGCAGTCTGAAGTCAAAGTCTGCTGTAAGCTCTAAGGGTTACGATACAGGCAGAGCAGCGGTCAGCAGCGACAGCGATATGACGATTGCAATGCCAAGCATAAAAGATAAAAATACATCTGTTCCGAAGGGTTTTGAAGGCAGCCGTGCGGTACGTGACACCGAGAACTTTAGACGTAGCACGGCAGGTAATTTAAATCGCTCTCAGCAAAACAATAATACACAATCAATTCCGAAAAGAATGCCAAATAATCAGAAGCGTCAATATTATCGTTATAATCCTGACGCAAAACAACCGCAGCGCAAATCTGTCAGAAATAACAGAGTGTCGGACAGGAATACTGCTTCGCAATATTCGGATTACGGAAACCAAAAGTGGAAAGCAAAAAAGCACGGTCTGCTAAAATGGGTAATTAAAGCTGCACTGCTTGCTTTGATTGGAATAATAATAGGAATTCTTATATATATAGGAACAACAAGCGCAACAAACTGGTTTAAGTCATTGGGTGGAAAGAGTGATTCGCCGTCTGTAAGCGCGCCGGCATCCGAAAATAAAACTGATTCAAAAAATAATGACAGTTCTACTAAGAAAAATGAATCCAAAGATCCGACAGATGATGTAAAGAACAAAAAAAGCAACAGTGTAGACTCATCATCTGATAAGAATAGTACGTCGAATAGCAACGATTCTGAAAAGAAAAATAATTCGGGAGAGAGTTCATCATCTGAAAAAGAAAATCGAAATAAAGATGAAGAAAAAGTAAATAATTCGAGTGAGGTGTCAGAGAATTCTTCAAACAGTTCGTCAGAAAATTCAAATAAGGACAACAGTTCTTCCGAAACCTCAGAGAGTGAACGTGATTCCGATGATGGGAGCGGAGAAAGCGATAGTGATTCTCAATCATCAAGTGACGATGAATTAGAGGATTAAAATACATAATATAAACAAAATGCACAGATAGAGATTGGGAAAAGAAAGTTGAGGCTGTGCATTATT
>CAOKIL010000017.1 GCA_948468535.1 uncultured Eubacteriales bacterium | reverse complement strand
GCACGGTCATGATTTTATATACCAAGGCCATGAGGTGGCAAGTGACGGCAACTCGTATGTTCACGCAATTCTGCGCGGAGGCGTTGACGAAAGAGGCAGAAATATACCAAACTATCACTATGAGGATTTGCTACGTATAGCAGAAGAATACGACAGCAAGGGCTTTAAAAATCCCGCGATTATCATAGACACAAATCATAATAACTCGGCAAAACAGTACGACCAGCAGCCTAGAATTGCGTCTGAGGTAATGCACAGTATGGGATATGAATCAATACTCAGAAAGTTAATAAAGGGATTCATGATAGAGAGCTATATAGAAGAAGGGAATCAAAAAATCGGTGATAATTGTGTTTACGGCAAGTCGATAACCGACCCATGCCTCGGCTGGACAGATACAGAAAAGATGATTTATAAAATAGCAGAACAAGCATAAATATCACTGGTTGAGAAAATTTAAAATTGCCTCGGCTTTAAACTAAAGCCGGGGCAATTTTAAATTATTACTTAGATGTACTGCCTGTGACCCATATCTGTGATATGGCATGCTCAGACTGACTGCTGTCCGCTAATCAGTGGAGTCAATAAACTACTTAGATGTGCTGCCGAATCCGCCGTTTCGCATGCCGTCCGCATCGTCGTCAACCGTTATACCGAAGGGCATAAACAGTCCCTGTGCAAATCCGTCGCCGCGGCTCAGCTTAACCGTCTTGTTCATATTGGTGTCATTTGTCAGCTTGACAAATATATGACCCTCGTTGTCAGAATTATAATAGTCGCTGTCGATAATCCCAACCGTGTTGTTAAGCTGAAGTCTAAACTTAAACCCCAGACCGCTCCGCGGAAACAAACACAGCACCCAGCCGTCATCAATTTTTGACCTTACTCCCGTAGGAATCATAATCGTCTCACTCGGCGCAAGTTCAAAGTCCGCTGTTGAATAGAAGTCATACCCTGCGCTGCCTGATGTGGCACGCTTAGGCAGCTTGATTTCATCGTATATCTTCTTTACTTCCTCCTGCGGTGTCTCGCCGAAGCAGTTGTTCCAGCCCTCACAGAACTGCTTAAAACTAACTTTTTCAAACTTTGCTATTCTTTGCAATACTCTCAACCCCTTTTATCAACTAAGTTATTTTTATTATCCGATTACTTGCTGCACGCCTTACTCCACATAATCAAACTCGCAGCCGTAAATCTCAACCGGGTCTCCGTTCTGTATTCCTGCATCTTTCAGCTTTCTTATTATTCCGCTCTTGATAAGCGAACGCTGAAAGTACTGGAGCGATTCGTAATCATCCATGTTAGTCGAACCGACAATAAACTGTGCGCGTCTGCCCTCGACATGATATACACCGTCCTCGACATACACCTCGATTGTCTCATCGCGCAGCCTGTCGGCTTCAAGGTCAAACATCTCATATTCTTCTTCAAACTCCTCGTCAGGGATTTTAATAAGCGTCTCGTATGTGAAATTCAGTACTTCGCTGATTCCCTTTTTAGTCGCCGCAGAAATAGAAAACACAGTATAGCCTCTGCCCTCCATCTCGGCTTTGAATAACTCGAAATTGTCCTCAAATCCGGGTATATCCGACTTATTGGCAAGGATAATCTGTCGCTTGTCCGCCAACTTTTCACTGTACAATTTAAGCTCACGGTTTATTGTATCAAAATCCTCAATCGGGTCTCTGCCCTCCACACCCGAAACATCAACAATATGCAGCAGCAGCTTTGTACGCTCGACATGGCGAAGGAACTCGTGACCCAGACCAACGCCTTCATGTGCTCCCTCGATAATGCCCGGTATGTCAGCGATTACAAACGAATCCTCATCACCCATCGACACAACGCCAAGGTTGGGCTGCAAAGTGGTGAAGTGATAGTTCGCGATTTTTGGCTTTGCATCACTGACGATTGACAGGAATGTTGACTTGCCAACATTCGGGAAGCCAAGCAGACCTACATCTGCAATTAGTTTGAGTTCAAGCAGAACTTCACGCTCATCACCGGGACCGCCGGGCTTTGAAAACTTAGGAACCTGACGGACTGCGGTAGCAAAGTGAGTATTGCCCCAGCCTCCGATGCCGCCTTTTGCGACAACAAATTCCTCGCCGTCCTGCTTTAAGTCGCAGATTACAAGCTCTGTTTCTGCGTCACGGACGATTGTTCCGACCGGAACATGAACATACAAATGTTCGCCATTCTTGCCGTTGCGCTTTGCGTCACGTCCGCTGCCGCCGTTTTCGGCGATATATTTGCGCTTATGCCTAAAGTTAATCAAAGTATTGATGTTCTTGTCCGCAACAAACACCACGTTTCCGCCTTTGCCGCCGTCACCGCCGTCAGGACCACCTGCCGCAACGTATTTTTCGCGGTGGAATGTGACTGCTCCGTCACCGCCGTCGCCTGCCTTGATATAAATTTTTGCGCTGTCAGAAAACATATGTTACGCCTCCTCATAGAGATTAGTTATTAGCGAATAGAAATTACGCGTACACAAATAGAGTAACACTTCCTCCGCGAACTATGCAAATTAATACAAAAGCGTCCCGACGGGGACGCTTTTTACAATCCGCTATTCTCTAATCGCTGATCGCTGTGTTTACTGAGCGATTTCGTAAACAGAAACCTGTTTCTTATCTCTGCCCTTACGTTCAAACTTAACTCTTCCGTCGATAAGAGCGAAGAGTGTGTCATCGCTGCCCTTCTTAACGTTAAGTCCGGGATAAATTTTAGTTCCTCTCTGTCTAACCAGGATATTACCTGCGAGAACAGGCTGACCATCGCCCTTTTTAACGCCAAGGCGTTTGGACTCGGAATCTCTGCCGTTTTTGGTACTACCCATACCTTTCTTATGAGCCATTCTTTTTCACTCCTTGCTATCGAAATTAATTAAAATCAATGCCTAAATTACGCATTGATAGCTGTAATCTCAACCTTTGTGTAGGGTTGTCTGTGTCCCTGCTTCTTGTGATAGTGCTTTTTCGGCTTATACTTATAAACGATAATCTTCTTAGACTTACCGTTCTTAGCCACAGTAGCTGTAACACTTGTACCATCAACATACGGAGCGCCGAACTTAACATCGTCACCTCCGACAATCAGGACTTTATCAAATGTAACGGTTTCGCCTTCTTGAGCATCAAGCTTCTCAATGAAAACTGTATCGCCCTCAGCGACCTTATACTGCTTACCGCCTGTTTCAATAATTGCGTACATATCGTAATACCTCCTATTACCCAAGACTCGCCATTGGGGTGTGAAGAACTCAGCTTAAATAAACCCCTTCTGCGCGGTTACCGATACAGTATACCAAATCCTAGCACCTTTGTCAAGCATTATTTAAATAAATTATACGGCTTTTATTTAACATTAATAAAAACAACCGATTTATTTAATGAATTTACTATTTCCCCAAGGTCAATGATTTTCTTTTTCTTACGTTTGGCATACTCCAAGGTTTTGAAAGCTCCGCCCATAGAAGCCCGAACATACGAAATCACCGTAACCGCCCAGCAAAAATTCGTCAGCTCCGTTTTCAATCAATTCAATTAAAATTTCTTTATACTTTTGGGTAGTTATATCGCTTAATCTAAGCCTGCTGTGTCCGCAGAATGTTACTGTCATTTTTAATCGCACTCCTCAAGATTTTCTAAAGCATAATCAAAACATTGATTAACAACTCTATTGAAGGATATATCATACTTTTCGCTTAATTCCATTAATTTATCAAAACATTCCGGCTTTATACGAATTGTTCTATTTATTGACGATATTTTTAAGGATTATATAATAAAGAGATAGAAGATGCAACATTATTTTTGAATTTTCAGATGTATACGAAAGAGTATGTATGGAAACAGGAATCCGCTGCGGATTAATGTTTGCAAAAGATTTGATTAAATAAAAACAAATAAAGAGGAAATAATAATGGATATTTTAAATGACATAGCTGACATGTTATATTTAAAGAATACCGAGACATTCATATTTGAAACCGATGAAGTTGATAAAGCATATACGGCTACAGACATAGAAAATAACAAAGACCTCTGTGATTTAATTAACGCAATACGAAATAACTCTTTTGCAGTTGGCTTTAAGACGGCAACAAAGTTGTGGATTGAAGTAATGAAAGATTAAGAAATCAAAAAATGGGTTGAAATTAATTCAACCCATTTTTGATTGTTTCAAATTACTGTCCGTTTGACGAACTTGATTCACTTGAAGAAGCTGCTTCTTCCTGAGCATCAAGTTCGTCAGACGCTGCTTTTACATCGTTCATAATCGCTGTAACATCAATCCTATCAAGAGCGCTCTTGTTTTCTTTTATCTTGAGCTGGTCTTTCCAGTAGCCCTGGATTTCATACAGACCGGGTATTCTCTTGATTACATGATAGCCGTATGTCGTCTTAACCGGGTCTGAAACCTCGTTAAGCCCAAGTGCGAATGCGGCAGCTTCAAATTCATCAACCATATCGCCCTTTGTGAATGTATATCCGGCTGATGTTGCGCCCGGATCTTTGTTGTACTGCTCAACAAGCTGGTCAAAGTCTGTGCCTGATTTTGCCAGTTCAGCAACTGTCTGAGCTGTAGCTAAACCTGTTGCATCATCGACAGCATCCGGGTCGGGTGTTGCTGACGGATCCTGAACGGTTGTGTTATCAATAGTAGTGATAAGAACATGCTTTACAGATGCTCTGTCAGCCTGAGTATAGTTTGACAAGTCAACGTCCGGCGGCATGAATCTTTCAATATCATCTTCCATTGCGCCCTGAACGCTCTGGGTCTTGATGACGGTCTTATATACTCTTGCATACTCGTTTGGTGAAGAAATACCCATTGATCTTGCTCTGAGTGTAAATCCATCCTCGCCAAACTGTGATACATAACCGTTTACGGTTGTTGCTATCTGCTGGTCGTCTGATTCTGTCCACTTCTCATCATCATTAAGAAGGCTGTCGCCCTGCACGATTGTAACAAGGTCATTAACTGCATTGTTATATGCGGTTTCCTTAATTGTATCTGAAAGCTTCTTGCCGTCAACTTCTTGATTCCAGTCAAAACCTGAAAAATCACCTGATGCGTTTTCAGCCTCTATATCGTAATACTGATTCATAGCTTCTGCATAGATATAGTAGCTGAGGTCTTTGTCTGTCAGTTTTTCACTGCCGACGGTTGCGATAACCTTACCTTCTGTCTTGCTTCCGTATACAGGGTTTTTGCTTCCGTTAATCATGTTAACACACAAAACAGCTATCAAAACAGCAACAACCACGCAGCCTGCGATTATACCTGTCAATGCTCCGACTGAAAGATTGACGTTCTTCTTTTGCTTGATTTCCGGCGAGCTAACCACCGTGAAAGCATCCTCAAGTCTCTCTTCTGTCTCCGCAGCCGCGTCCTGCAAGCCTTCTGCCGCATTCTCAATCTCGTCTTGGATTTCAGCAGCGGCATCAGCAATCTTTGAGCTGACATCGTCTTTCATTTTTTGGACTTTTTCATCATTCAAAAAGTCCTTGTTCTCATTGTCCATTGTCAATTCTCCTTTTATGTTAGTTTTATATTATTTTCAATTAAATTATTATAATACATATCTTCTGTATTTTCTATAGTTGTTGTAAAAACTTATTGAAATGTTTACAATTTATTCAAATTTTATCTAAATCATGACCGAATCCAATCTGATTAATACCGCCAAATCATTATCCAAAATCCTATTCGCTATTTGCTAATCCCTAATCTCTACGTTGCCAAAAATTCCAATATTGCTTTAAGCTCCTTCAAATACTTATCGCCATGAAAGTCGTCTTTTGACTTCTTCAGCACAATCTCAATTCTCGGCGACTTCGGATTCAGTATCCGTACCTGCCCGGGTCTGTTTTCAATAAGCGCAAGGCACGGCTTCATATCAGGTATGTTTTCTTCATCAAACTTAATAAGCACGCGTCCGTCACTGCCTATTACATCGGTTATATTGTAGCTTGATGCGTACGCCTTTATCAGCGCAATTTCCATCAGGTTCGCGGTCTCCCACGGAACCGTTCCGTATCTGTCCTCTATCTCATCATATGCGTCATACAGTTCGTCCTGCGTCCTTATTGATGCAATCCTCTTGTACGCCGCCAGTCTCTGACTGTGATTCTGGATATACCCCTCTGATATGAATGCGGAAATCGGTATATCTATTCTGGTCTCGGTCTCCTGCTTTACCTCAATTCCTTTGAGTTCCGCCGCCGCTTCTTCAAGCAGACGGCAGTACATCTCATATCCGACAGCGTCCATGTGTCCGTGCTGCTGCGCTCCGATAAGGTTTCCTGTACCTCTTATTTCAAGGTCGCGCATTGCTATCTTAAATCCACTGCCGAACTCGGTGAACTCCTTTATTGCCAGCAGGCGTTTTTCTGCCTCAGGCGTAAGACTCTTGTTTTTGCGATATGTCAGGTACGCATACGCCATTCGGTTTGAACGCCCAACTCTGCCTCTAAGCTGATAAAGCTGAGCGAGACCCAGCCGATCGGAATTCTCTATTATTATAGTATTCACGTTTGGTATGTCAAGACCTGTTTCGATAATTGTTGTACAGATTAAGACGTCAATGCTTCCTTCTGAGACGTCCATCATAATCTGTTCAAGCTCGCTTTCGTTCATTCTGCCATGTGCCACTGCTATTCTTGCGCCCGGCACAAGCTCGGCAACACGGTTTGCGACTTTGAATATTCCTTCAACGCGGTTATATAGATAGTATACCTGACCGCCTCTGCCGATTTCTTTGTTTATCGCCTCGCGAACAACATCCTCGTCATACTCCAGTACATACGTTGATACCGGGAAGCGTTCACTCGGCGGCTCGTTGATTATGCTCATGTCGCGGATTCCGGTCAGCGACATATGGAGCGTTCTCGGTATAGGCGTTGCCGAAAGTGTCAGAACATCCACTTCTTTACGAATTTCTTTTATTTTTTCTTTATGCGCTACGCCGAAACGCTGTTCTTCGTCTATAACCAAAAGTCCCAGCTTTTGGTACGTGATTGACTTGTTCAGTATCTTGTGCGTCCCGATTACTACGTCAATCTCGCCTGTGGCAAGCCCCTTCTTTACGCGTTTTTCTTCTGCTGCTGTGCAGAACCTTGACATAAGCGCAACGTTTATCGGATAGTCCATCATACGCTGCTTGAAGGTGTTAAAGTGCTGTGATGCCAGAATGGTAGTCGGCACAAGGTATGCCACCTGATACCCTGCCGTAACCGCCTTAAACGCGGCACGCAGAGCAACCTCAGTCTTTCCGTAGCCCACATCACCGCACAGAAGTCTGTCCATCGGGTATGGCTTTTCCATATCCTGTTTGACTTCCTCTATACTTCTGAGCTGGTCATCGGTTTCGTCATAAGGAAACCTTGCCTCAAAATCGCTCTGCCACTCGTCATCCTTTGGGAACGCGATTCCGGGGGTGTTGGCGCGCTGTGCGTACAGCTCTATCAATTCTTTTGCCATGTCTGCCGCGGCAGCCTTAACCCTTTGTTTGGTTCGGCTCCACTCACCGCCGCCGAGTTTGTTGAGCTTGACTCTTGCGCCGTCTTTTGCGATATGCTTATACACCATATCAAGCTGATTTGTCGGCACATACAAATAATCGTCGCCCTTGAACTTAATCTTTAAATAGTCCTGGCGCACGCCCTCAACCGTAAGCTGCTCGATACCGATATACTGACCGATACCGTAGTTTCTGTGGACGATATAGTCGCCCATGTTTAAATCCGCAAAGTTGTCGATTTTCTCACCCTTAACTTTGCCGTAACGCCGTTTTTTCTTCTTGTCTACACCGAATATTTCCCTATCTGAGATTACAACTGTCCGTATCACAGGCAGTTCAAACCCGTGCGCCAAACTGCCCGGTGTCACAATGATTCCGCTATCGGGCGGCACATAGTCGAGCCTGTCGGTGTAAGCACAGTCAAATCCCTCGTCCATTAACTGAGCAAGCAGATTTTTTGCCCTGACTTCACTGCCGCCGAGAATTATGACCTTATAGGCATTCTGCTTATAGTAACCGAGAGATTCATACAAGAACTGCATCTTGCCGTGGAATCCGGCAAGCGATTTTGCTGTGTACGAAACGACACGCTTTGCCCTGTATTCGGGTACGGAATGCGAAATACCGCTGACGCCGATGAACCTGTGATTTATAAGTCTGCGAACCGCCTTTTTGAGCGGAACAGAGTATTCAGCATCAGCCTTTGAGATTATTCCGCGTTCGGTCATGTCCGTCAGGTCATCGGCAAACCGTGCCGCCTCTGCCGTGTACGACTCGCTTATGCGATTGCCGTCACACCAGAACACAACTGCATTATCGCTTATATAATCCATGACTGTCGGTTTTTCTCTGTATATAAAAGGAATATACTTATCAACAGACGGAAACTTAACGCCTGTGTTTAGGCGTTCGATATCGCGTTTTAATACTGTCTCTGCCTTGTCCGCTCCAGGCTTTTCGCTGAATCCTTGTTCGGACATTATTTTGTCCAGCTTCTTTGCAAGCTTCCTTCTGTCATCTGCGTCGAGTGAAAGCTCGGATGCAGGAGTAATTCTGACGGATTCGCACCTGTCGATTGTACGTTGGGTTGAGTAGTCAAAGGTTCGTATCGAATCGACCTCAGTATCAAAAAACTCTATACGGTAAGGGAACTTGCTGCCATGCGGAAAGAAGTCGAGTATACCGCCCCTTATGCTGAACTGTCCTGCGCCTTCGACCATATCCTCGCGCTTGTAGCCGAGAGCATCAAGTCTTTCCGAAAGTTCGTCTAAGTCACATTCGCTGCCTACAGTCAGCGTTCTGACGCAGGCGTCATACTTGGGTTTGGGCAAGGTAACGCTCAGCAATGCACTCGTCACTGTCACAACACATACATTTTCGCTGTCCTCTGCGAGTGCGTCAAGTACTGCAAGGCGCTGACCAGAAACATCACGGCTCTTTGCGTCTACATCATAGAACAACAAGTCAGTCGGCGGATAGTACATAATCTTCTTAGGCTCATCACCGATGAAGAATTTTAAGTCTGCCGCAAGCTCCTTTGCCTGCGTCTCGTCAGGCGCAACAATCAAAAGCGGAGCCGAGAACTTTTGTGCAACACAAAAAGCCAGGTGTGCCCTGAGCGAATCCGACACACCTGTGACATTTACAGGAGTAATATTCTGTTTTATAATACCTGCCAGCTCCTCAAAGTCAGCAAGATTTTGCATTATATCAAAAAATCCGTTCATTTTGTTATTATCCGTTATACTTCTGAATAGCTGACTGTACGTCGTTTGTAATAATCTCTTCAATCGCCTTAACGGCGCGGACGGCGGTGTCAATCAAAACATCTGTCTCCGTCTTTGAAAACCTGCCCAAAACAAAATCACATATTGCATCGTGGCTGTCCTGATTCTGCGGACTGCCGATTCCTATTTTCACCCTTGGGAACCCGTCAGTATTAAGGTGCATAATTATACTTTTCAAACCGTTATGACCTCCGGCGCTTCCGCTTTTGCGGATTCTGAGCTTGCCGAGTGACATTGACTTGTCGTCAGATACAACGATTATATTTTCAGGCGGAATATCATAGTAGTCCGCTATCGGTCCGACAGCCTCGCCGCTTAAATTCATAAATGTTGTCGGTTTGACAGCGATTACCTTCTCGCCGACGATTAGTCCGGTTCCTGTCTCGGCGCGAAATTTACTTGATTTGAATTTTATATCATTCTTTGCACAAAACGCGTCAATGATATCATAACCGATATTATGCCGTGTGTTCACATATTTCCTGCCAGGATTGCCAAGTCCGACTATCATATACATTGTATTATCTGTCCTTTTTAGTTGTCTTTTTTCTTGCAGTCCACTGTTCTTTTACAACCTGTTTTGAACGTGCGATTGCGAGTGATTCTGCCGGAACCTCATCGGTAATGGTTGAGCCTGCGGCTGTGTACGCTCCGTGTCTGACAATAACAGGTGATACAAGGTTTGTATTACATCCGATAAAGCAGTCGTCCTCAATGACAGAACGGTGCTTGTTCTCTCCGTCATAGTTAACCACAACTGTTCCACAGCCAAAGTTGACGCGCTTGCCGACATCTGCGTCACCGATATATGTGAGATGAGCAACCTTTGTGCCATCGTCTATTGTCGAATTCTTAATCTCAACAAAGTCGCCTATCTTAACATCAGAACCTACTTTTGTGCCGGGTCTTAAATAAGCAAACGGTCCGACATTTGTGTTTGAACCGACTTCGCTGTCGATTCCCACAGTCTTTAAAACCGTTGTGTTATCACCGATTTTGCAGTTATTAAGCGACGTATCAGATCCGATAATGCAGTTTTCACCGATGACAGTGTTGCCCTCAAGCACAGTTCCCGGATAGATAACGGTATCTCTGCCGACTTTAACGTTTGTCGTAATCTGAACTTTGTCGGGGTCAATTATTGTAACACCGCTGAGCATCAGCGATTCAACCTTGCGGCGGTTAAGAATCTTGCCGACCTGCGATAGCTGGAGCTTATCGTTAACGCCCAAAATCTGTTCAAGGTCGGTAATATATGCGCCGACTTTTTCGCCCTCACTTAGCATTATTTCCACAACATCAGTGATATAATACTCGCCCTGTGCGTTGTTGTTGGTAATCTTTGAAAGGGCGTCCTTTAGCTTTTGAATATCAAAGAAGTACATGCCCGAGTTAATCTCTCTGATTTCCTTCTCATCATCATCAGCATCCTTTTGTTCTACTATTTTAACTATTTCGCCGTTTTCTCTGACAATCCTGCCGTAGCCGTAAGGATCGTCAATATTTGCGGTGATTACGGTTGCCGCTCTCTTTTTTCTGCTGTGGTCCTCGCGCACACGCTTTAGAGTTTCAGCCTCGATAAGCGGAGCATCGCCGTACAGAACCATAACAGTGCCGTCAACGTTCTTAATCTGCTCTATACCCTGCATGACAGCATGACCTGTACCAAGCTGTTGATGCTGATAGGCATACGTCACTCTGTCGCCCAAGTACGCCTTGACGTCCTCTGCCTTATGACCGATAACAACTATATTTTCATCACTGCCTGCCTCGCACGCAGTATCGACAACCCATTCAACCAATGCCTTACCAGCTGCCTGCTGAAGCGGTTTTGCAATGTTTGACTTCATTCTCTTGCCCTCGCCTGCCGCGAGTATAATGCTGTACAGTCCCATATTTATTCCTCCAAATAATTACTTAACTTATATATTATAACATATATAGAAACATTTTACAATACCTTAACAATTTATAATTTACTGCTTTACACTTGCATTTATTAAATCTATATTAAATCGACCATAAAAATAAATATTATTTTAATTCTATTTCAGCTTTAATCCGTTCTTTTATATCTCTGTACATTGATTTGCTTCCGGCTTTTTCCCATTGGTCTGTCAATGTTTCAAACAAGAGCTTTTCAATCACATTTTCCAGCTTCATAGCATATTGATTATTAACAAGCATATATATATCAGCTCATAATATCCTTGTTTTTCTAATTCTTCAACTACGTCCAAATATTCCGGCAATTCTGCCTCATATCCTTCGCGGCATATAATCCGCTGTATTTCTCTGTGATTTGACAGCCATTTTATTATTTCCAACGATCGGTTTGTCATTGTATTTGTTTTTTTCTGCATTGTATAGTCCTCTCTTTATTCGTTCGATATTATCAAGTCTTTTGCAAGCAATAATCCGCACTGCATACCTACTTCAAAATATACCTTTTTGTACACAAATATAAAACTAAATATATCATCCATTATATTCGTTATTAGCTTTTCATCTTCAAAATATTTGCGGAACGCGTTGTTCATTTCTTTGATTGTCTTTTTTATTTCTTTTTCATATGTATCGCTAAATTCATATATATCTTCTACACCATGTAATATAAATCCGCTGATTTTTTGCAAACTTGCTCTTTTATACACCTCTGATATATTATCCACTTTATTTCCTCCTGATTTTAAGTTTGACATCACAAGAGAAATATTGTATAATATATTTACAATATCTTTGTGATGTTGTGGTTTGAACGCTCATGTATTCTTTGCCGGAACTATGGGCGTTCTTTTTTTGTTTTGAGGTTAGGCATACTATTCATTCCTCCCCTTAAATTAACCTCTAAACTAAAAAATGCGTAGCCGAAGCTACGCATAAAAAATACATAGCTCCGATTGCTACCACGCAAGTGATTCTGACAAAATTCCAATGCTTAACAATTTATTGGTATGCCAAAATAGAGTATGTATTTTTATCATAAAAATAACATACCAAAAAAATTGCTGTTTGCAATGAAATTAAAAATATTCACTTACGTGGTAAATATACTATATCACACTTTTTTGCATTTGTAAAGTAAAATTTTTATAATCCCTTGAAACTCTAAATTGCAGATTAAATTATATTTTTCTTGACTTATCACCGCAGTTATGATAATATAATTATAGAAATAAAAAACCACCCATTCAACAGAACAGGTGATACAGCGCGGAATAGCTTTGACGTTCCGCAAATGTTTGGCTAACTGTCAGAAAAAGCTCTAACGAACTTAGTCGTCCATTTTGCGAGAATGGGCGACTATTTCTTTATATTTCGTATGATTTCTATAACTGCTATAAGTATCAATAGCTGAAATATGTACTCTATACAGCTCCCCCCTTTCGGGTGGTGTCGGAACAGTCGCCACTATTCGCATATGCTGTAATAGAAATTATAACATTTCCTACAGCTTTTGTCAATTTATAAATCGGTTTATTTTAGCGCTGTACTTTTTGTATATAAATAAACTAAACCCTATATTTTCTGTGGAAAGAAGTCGAATCTCGGCTCCAGGAACTTTATCGTATGCTGTGTTTCGCCTTTGTTCTCTATAATCTCGGTGAAAGTTGAGAAGATATTATCCCAGCTCCATATTGAACCGTCAAATCCCAAATAATCGCAGAGCAGTTCCGTACCTTGCGGCGCTATAGGGTGCATTAGCTGCATAGCGGTTTTAACCATATGCAGCGTGTCAACAAGTACCTGACTGCGCTTCTCGTCATCCGTCTCCGCATCCTTTATATTCTTTGCCCAATACTTGTTCGCATCACGGATATATGTGTCCATAAGGCTCATTATTGTGTGGAACTCAAACTTATACATCGCATGTTCGTATTTCAAAATTGTCTCTTTTGCATAGTGCAGCACATCGTCAGATACCTTGCCCATTGGCATAACAGACTCACCATACTTCTGTATGGTATAGAAGCACGAACGCGCAACACGGTTGAACACGTTTGACAGCATTTTGCCCTCTCTCTCAACAGGGTCTGCATCCTTCTCGCCCGCAGTCGGATTGAGCGGTTTTGGCTGAAAGCTGACGCTCTTTAGACTGAGCCCCAGTCCCAAAAAATGCGCTCTGAGTTGCTCTGCCGTGTAATATTCAAGCAAATCCTCTGCCATCGGAGGCTTTATATCTCCGCTGCTGCTTGCCTTTTTATTAAGAAACAATATATGATTATTCGCCACGAGCGTGGGAAGTGTGAGTTGTCCGTCTTTTGGATGAACAGTCAGGTTATCCCTGCCCTGAAGAGCCATAAACATTGCCATTTCTGCAATACCATAGAAATATATGTTATCCTGACCGATGAACTGGAACACCTCGGCATCCTCGCTGCACCAGAAGTTTTTCCATTCATCCACATCTCTGCCCTGCTGCTTTAAATATGTCTTTGTGAATGAAATAGGCGCCCACAATGATTCAGGCCATACCCAGATTGTCAAGCTATCCTCCCCGTCCAATACAGGTGCAGGTACACCCCACTCAATGTTGCCCGTAAGACGGAACGGAACTAACGTCTTGCCGGCACGGAATCTTATATCATTTGCCGCAAGGATTTCTTTTGCCTTATCACGGTCGTCCAGATTTTTGAACACAATCGCAAACGACGACTTATTATCGCCGCTTGAAAACTCATGCTCAGGCATTTGTGCCTTTAAGCCCTCGTAATCCTCAAGAAAGTCGTTCTTAATATAAATCATCGGCGGCAGCATAAATTCTTTTATCGTATTATACACCAGCGGACGCTGATTTCCCTTTTCGGGCAGACCGTCCACATATTCTTTCATCAAATCAGTAAATTTAGTTATATCAATATACCAGTTTGCAACATCGCGCATTTCGGGCGTTTCGCCGGTCAGCGTACTTTTGGGGTTAATCAAATCTGACGGCATATACTGATGTCCGAGCGAACACTCGTCAGCATATGCCTTGTCGCTCTGGCACTTATCCACCGGGCATCTGCCGACTACCTGACGTCCGTTTAAGAACTGACCAGCTTTTGCGTCGTAGAACTGCGATGTAACCATTTTTTCGAGATAACCGTTTTTATACCATTTCTCCATCAGCTCACGGCTAAGCTCGGCATGAACTTCCTTCGCATCATCAAGCCCTGATGCCGCAAACAAATCCAGGCTGATATTGTAATCGCCCAACGTTTTCTTTTGGCTCTCATGGTTGCTTCGCACAAAGTCCTCAATTGCGCCGCTGAACTCACCGCTTTCAATCAACTTGCGGTAGCTCTCGACAATAGGCGAACCGTAGCAATCGGTTCCCGATACAAAAATCACGTTTTCTTCGCCTATGCGGTCTCGCAGGAATCTCGCCAAACAGTCTGCCTGAACAAACACACCGCCCACGTGACCAAAGTGCAGCTTCTTGTTGCCGTAAGGCATACCGCCTGTCACTACAGCACGCTTCGGGAAGGTCGGTCTTGGCATATCAAACACGCTTATACGCTTGGGTCTGAATCTTTGGTTATCCTGATTATTTTGGTTATTCTTGTCTTTTTTCGCCATAATTACAACTCCATCGCTTTTTCTATTCTGCGCCGCATCTCGCCCTCGCCAATGATATGTATTATCTCCCACAAATCAGGCGAATTGGTACGGCCTGTCAGCGCAACACGGATTACCGAACTAACATCGCTGACGCTGCCCTTGTACATATCCGGGTTCTTCTTAAAATCCTTAGGCTTAACCGCATAGCCCAGCTCGTCCGTTATTGTTCTCACCTTTTCAAACCACTGTGAGTTATCATCGGCATAGTCAAAGGTTTCCAGATACTTTTTGAGTATTGCCTGTTTGTCGTCAGGCGATACGCGTTCGGGATATTCATCTTCTATCTCAAAGGTTTCAGGGAAGTAGAACGAAAGGAACTGCCTTGCCTGCTTCCATGAAGTCAAATCCTTTCTCGGTCTGTTTCCGTTTCTGCCTACGTCCAAAATCTTTTCGGAATACTCACGGTCCCGCGTGAAGATTTCGTAAAATTTATTATCATACTCGCGCAGCCAATCTGCAAACTCGTCATAAATCTCGCTTGCAGGAGTGCGGAGCAGAACCTCTCGGCTTACATCCTCAAACTTCATGATATCAAACAGTGCGCCGCTGTTGCTCATCTTATCAAGTGTGAACTTAAACTCATCTATATCCTTATCGGGATTCTCTGCGCGCCATTCCTCAAAGTTTGAGTTAAGCACGGTCATGAGATATTCCCAAACCGCTCTTGGCACATACCCCTCGGCTCTGTAATAGTTCAGACCGAGTTCAGGGTCTTTACGCTTTGACAGCTTACGTTTTGTATCGCCGTCCATCTTCATCAGTACTGCCGTATGGCAGTAGACAGGACGCTCAAATCCCAGAGTGTCGAATAGCTGAACATGTATCGGAAGCGTAGACAGCCATTCTTCGCCCCTCACAACATGAGTTGTACGCATAAGGTGGTCGTCTATAACATGTGCAAAATGATAGGTCGGAATACCGTCGGATTTAAGCAGTACAAAATCCTGATAATTCTCCGAAACATTAAGCGTGCCGCGAATACCGTCAAACACTTCAACATGCTTGTCCTCACTGCCGTTTGAGAGGAAGCGCAGCACGTATTCATCACCATTGTTTATGCGCTTCTCAATTTCTTCATACGGCATATTTCTGCACTTTGCCCACTCGCCATAGTAACCAAAGTTGAGCTTTTGAGACATCTGCTTTTCACGCATGGCGGTGAGGTCGTCCTCCGAGCAGAAGCAGGGATATGCAAGCCCGCGCTTTACGAGTTCTTTGGCATAGCACTGATACACTGACTTTCTGAGCCTCTGGCGATACGGACCGTACTCGCCGTTATCGCCGCTAACCGCTGCACCTTCGTCAAAATGAATCCCGAAAAAGTCCATTGCAGAAATAACGAGCTCTACCGCACCTTCAACCTCACGCTTTGCGTCCGTGTCCTCAACACGCAGAAAGAATGTTCCGCCGCTTTGGTGTGCAAGCCTCTCACCGATAATCGCATTATACAAATTTCCGAGATGCACAAATCCTGTCGGGCTCGGACCTATACGCGTAACAAACGCACCGTCCGGCAGATCACGCTTCGGGTATTTTTCTTCATAATATTCAGGTGTTTTATCTATATTTCCAAACAACAGCTCCGCGAGCTTTATATTCTTATCGTTATCCACGGTATACCTCCAAAATTAATCAATAATATTAATATTTTACTATTTTTTAAGCAATAAGTCAAGTACCCGTGTCAGTCCGGAGCTTAAAACACTCCTGTGATTATCCGCACTATATCGTTCCAGGTTGCAAAAATCATTAATCCGATCAGAAGTATGAAGCCTATAAAGTGGACATAACCCTCTTTGTCACGCGGAATCGGCTTTCTGAAAATTATCTCCCACAGCACAAAAATTATCCTTCCTCCGTCAAGTGCAGGAAGTGGCAGAAGATTCATCACTCCAATATTAACAGCCAAAAATCCGGCAAAGAACAAAAAGTCCATAAGCCCTGTCTTTGCGACCGTACTCATTGCCGACACAACTCCAACCGGGCCCGACAAGTCACTGACACTCGCACCGCCGGTCAGCAGCATACCGAGCGAAACAAACACCAGCTTAACCATCCATACTGTCTGGAAAAAACCCTCATGCAGAACCGTCAGCAAATTCACAGGATTGGTCTCAACCGTAAAACCAACCAAATAATACGGCGAGCCGTCCTCTAACTCCGCCTGCATAGGTGTAAAGATGTCGGTATATACCTTTCCGTCACGCTTATACTTGAGCTCACACTCGCCGCTGCCCTGATATGTGCCGAGTTCAAACGATATGTCTCTCTTTATATGCACCGCTGTACCGTTGATACCAACGATTTTATCGCCCGGCTGCAAGAATCTTGCCGCGTCGCTTTCCGCCTCAACGCTTGCAATCGTTGTTGAGGTTATACCTCCGCTTGCCGCCGCTGATGATACCACGATTAATGTTACAACTATAAATCCGAGCAGAATATTCATACCTGCACCTGCCGCAAGCACTATAATCCTCTGCCACGGTCTTTTGTTATTAAATGCTCCGGGATTGTCACTTTCCTCGTCCTCGCCTTCCATGGCGCAGAAGCCGCCCATCGGAACCGCACGGACAGAATACAGCGTGTTTTTCCCCTGCTTCTTGAATATAGTCGGTCCCATGCCGATAGCAAACTCGTTTACCGTCACTCCGAACATTCTTGCTGTCAGAAAGTGACCAAGCTCATGAACAAATATTATTATGCCGAATATGATTACTGCGGCAAGTATAGTTAACAATGTTGACATATTTGTGTTCGCACCTCTCTGTCGGTTTCTATAATTTCTTCAATTGTAGGATTCTGCTTTGCTTCAAAGGTATTCATTGTGTTTTCAACTATATCGGCTATATCAAGGAATCCTATTTTATCGCTCAAAAACGCCGCAACCGCAGCCTCATTCGCCGCATTCATTATTGCCGGCATTGTTCCGCCTGTCTTTCCTGCCTTTTTGGCAAGCGCGAGACAACGGAAGGTTTCCTCGTCAGGCTTGTAAAACGTCATTTCAGCAAGATCTGAAAAGCTGACAGGCTTATCAGGCGACGGCAAACGATTGGGATATGTAAATGCATACTGAATCGGATGTTTCATTGACGGCAGCGACATCTGCGCTATTATGCTTCTATCACAGAATTCGACCATTGAATGTATAATACTCTCACGGTGGACTATCACCTCAATATCCTCTATGTCAACATCGAACAGCCATCTCGCCTCAAGCACTTCAAGACCTTTGTTCATAAGTGTTGCGCTGTCAATCGTGATTTTTGCGCCCATTGTCCAGTTGGGGTGCTTCAGTGCATCCGCCTTTGTGACCGATTTCAGCTCACCTCGGCTTCTGCCGAAGAACGGTCCGCCTGAAGCAGTAAGCAGGATTTTTGACACCTCAGCTCTTTTGCCGCCAAGCATACTCTGGAATATAGCGCAGTGCTCGCTGTCAACAGGTAAAAGCCGAACGTTGTTCTCAGCAACTGCGTTCATGAACAGGCTGCCTGCCGTAACCAATGTCTCTTTGTTTGCAAGTGCAATATCCTTGCCGCATTTAATTGAGTGCATAGTCGGAACAAGACCTGCAAAACCGACAATAGCTGACAGCACCATATCTGTCTTATCGGCAGACGCCGCCTCTATGAGACCGTCCTCGCCCGACACGACTTTTGTATCAGTGTCGGCAAGCCGAAGCCTTAGTTCTGCGGCGCTTTTCTCATCTGCTGCCGCAGCAGTTTGAGGCTTATACTTTCTCACCTGTTCTTCTAAAAGTTTAACGTTGCTGTTACCTGTAAGCGCTGTTACTCTAATATCTTTGATTCCCTTTAAGTCGTCTATTACCTCCAGCGCCTGAGTGCCGATTGACCCTGTAGAGCCGAGGATTGAAACATTCAGTATTTGATTATCTGTACCTTTCATTATATCACCGTTTTAACCATAAAATACATCTTTTAAATAAAAAACAAGGGGACAACGTCCCCTATATGAATAAACTAATCTGTGAGGCAAAAAGAAATATTGCCGGGGCAACCAATATGATGCTGTCACATCTGTCAAGCATTCCGCCGTGACCCGGAAACAAATTTCCAAAGTCCTTAATCTCAAACTGGCGTTTGATAAGCGATGCCGTCAAGTCTCCTATCTGTGCCATTACAGCCGAAATCAGACCCAGTACAAACATCCTTAGATAGCTCATTGTATAACTGTCGAGCCACTTGCTGAAACCGATATTCACTATAAATGCGAAAAGCAAAAACGCAAGTCCGCCGCCGACAACACCGCCGACAGCGCCTTCTATCGTTTTTTTTGGGCTTATATTCGGGCAGAGCTTATGTCTGCCGAGAGCCTTGCCCGCAAAGAACGCGCACGAATCCGTCATAAACGCACCAATAAATACCAGCCATACTATTATATTGCCAAACTCCATTCTTCTGATAAACAAAATATGCGACAAAAGAAACGGTATATATATCAAGCTCATAACAGTCATAGATATATCCGTAAACATTACTTTGCGATGGCTCATCAGCATAACCGCAAACAGTATAATCATATATGCAAATGCGAATGTCATAATCTGTATCGGCTTAAAAAAAGTACAGAAAGGGATTATCACTGCGCCGATACAGCCGAGTACGCACACAATCGGCATTGACTTTTGCATTTTAACTGCGCCGTAGAACTCAAACAACCCGACAAGCGAGCATAGTATAACCGCTGCAAGCATAACCCATGCAGGCGCAAGCAGAATCAAAATTATAACCGGAATACCTATAACCGCTGTCAAAACCCGCATTTTAAAACTTGGCTTCATATTTTAACTCCTCCGAATCGTCTGTCGCGGTTCTGATAATCCAATATTGCCTGCTTCATATCGTCATTGCTAAAGTCAGGCCAGCATATATCACTGTACCAGAACTCTGCATACGCCGCCTGCCAGAGCAGAAAGTTAGAAAGGCGTTTTTCGCCGCTCGGACGGATTATCAGGTCAACCTCCGGCAAATTTGAAGTATACATATACTGACCCAAATACGCCTCGTCAATATCATCCGCAGCAATCCTGCCGGCAGCAGCATCTGCCGCCGCCTTTTGCGCCGCATTGACAATCTCGGCTCTGCCGCCGTAGTTGAGGGCAATATTGAGTATCATTCCGTCACCGCTTGACGTGACTTGTTCAGCATGAACTATTGCGTCCTGAATCTTCTTGGTCAGCGCCGTTACATCACCGCTGATTTGAAGCTTCATATTGCGGTTTCTGAACTTTTCTTCGACCGTCAGAAGGTAATTATACAACAAGTTCATCAGCGCGTCAATTTCGTCCTTGGGTCTGTTCCAGTTTTCAGTAGAGAACGCATAAACAGTCAAAGCCTTCACGCCCAGCGAGTTGCAGTAATCGCAAATCCTCTCTAAGTTATCAGCTCCTGCCTTATGCCCGGCACGTCTCGGCAGACCGCGGCGCCTTGCCCAGCGTCCGTTTCCGTCCATTATTACGCCGATGTGCTTCGGAATATTGTTCATATCAAGTTCTGATTTTGCGATTTTACGTTTCTTTTTAAAGAACACTTATCTCACCTTTTTTATACTTCTTTGATTTCATCCTCTTTTTCTTTCACTACAACATCAATCTTTTTGACATACTTATCGGTGAGCTTTTGGATATCGTCCTCAAGGTCCATGAGACCGTCCTCTGTAATCTCGCCTGCCTTCTTCTGTTTCTTGAATCGTTCAATCGCGTCACGTCTTACACCGCGAACGGCAACCTTTGCTTCTTCACCCTTTTTGGATACTTCTTTGACGAGTTCCTTTCTTCTTTCGCCGTCAAGCGGAGGGAAGTTGAGACGGATTACTTTGCCGTCATTATTCGGGTTTATGCCTATATCCGCTGAATTAATTGCCTTTTCAATATCGTTTAAAATTGATACATCCCATGGCTGAATCACAATCATTCTCGCCTCCGGAACAGAGATTGTTCCAACCTGTGCGAGCGGTGTAGGTGCGCCGTAATATTCAACTGTTACTCTGTCAAGAATCGCAGGGTTTGCGCGTCCTGCCCGAATTTGAGACAAATTTCTGTCTAAGGCCTCTATCGCCTTTTGCATTTTCTTTTCGGCTTCTTTCATTTTTTACTTCCTCTCTTTCGATTTATTTATTTTACCTATCAACTATTGTTCCTATATTTTCGCCGCAGAGTACGCGGACAATATTTTCAGGCTCGTCAAGTCCAAACACCAAAAGCGGTATGTTGTTATCCATACAAAGTGTAGCGGCAGTGGTGTCCATTACGCCCAATCCCTTGTTAAGCACATCCAAAAATGTGAGTTTGTCAAACTTTTTGGCATCGGGATTGATATTCGGGTCACTGTCATAAACGCCGTCGATTTTCTTGGCAAGCAGAATAACCTCCGCACCGATTTCAGCCGCACGCAGCGCAGCCGCTGTATCGGTAGAGAAGAACGGATTACCCGTGCCGCAGCCAAAGATAACAACTCTGCCCTTTTCAAGATGCCTGCCGGCACGCAGTCTTATGTACGGTTCGGCAATCTGACGCATCTCAATCGCTGTCTGAACGCGCGCCTCAACTCCGAGCTGCTCCAGCGCATCAAGCATGGCAAGACAGTTAATAACTGTGGCCAGCATACCCATGTGGTCGGCTCTTGAACGGTCCATTCCCTCACCGTCACGTCCGCGCCAGAAATTTCCGCCGCCGATTACTATGCCTATCTCAACACCCATATCATAGCAGCGCTTTATCTGCTTTGCTATGGCGTTAATCGTGGAATGTTCCAGTCCGAATCCTGTATCACCCGACATTGCCTCGCCGCTGAGCTTTATCATAATTCTCTTGTATTTTGGTTCCATTCTTCGGTATCCCCTCTCTTTTGTTTGGTCTTTATTTTAAAATCTCTAATCGTTATCCATATTCATACTGCTTTCTTCTCTTGAACCGCTGTCTGACGATGAGCGCTCAGACGCTCTGCTTTCTGAATCTCTTGAATCTTCTGAATCCTCGGATTCATCCGAATCGTCAGACCTTTTTGAACTGCTTGAACTGCCCGAACGTGAAGTACTGCCTGAGCCGGATTTTGAAGAACTGCCGGAGCTTCCGTAACGTTCCTTATACGATTCGAGTTCAGACTCAACGACTTCCAACTGGTCTTTTAAAAGCTGAGAATCGTTTTTCAGCTTCTTATTCTCATCGCTTAGTGTCTGAATCTGCGTATCGCGTTTTTCGACAGGGTTGATTATCAGGTTAAACGAAAACACAAACGCCGCCAAAAATAACGAGATATTAAGAATAATTATCCCGATAATAAGCATAGCCTTACGGCCTTTTGCGCCTTTCTTTTTTGGTTCGTTATTATAATTATCTTTCATATAATTTCTCTCCGTTTTCAAAATTCTTAATGTATCAGCCACTCGCCGAACGAGCCCAAATTAAGTATTCCGGTAACCAGCATTGTCATGATGGCGCCGCTTGTCATTATTCCCAAAAGAACAGCCGGCAATGCGTATTTGGCTCGCATATCCAAAAGACCCGCAATCATAGAACCGGTCCACGCACCTGTGGTTGGGAAAGGTATAGACACAAACACATACACCGCAACCGCCGCTGCCCTTGCGCTCTTGCGCGATATGTCTCCCGCTTTTCTGTGCGTTCTGTTTTCAAGCCAGCACGCAAATCTGCCGAGAAGCTTTGTGTTTTTGAGCCACTTAATAATTGGTCTGAAAAGCATAAGTATGAACGGCACGGGAATAAAGTTTGCGATAACAGATATGCCGTATATCTTTAATATGTTGATTACATTCTGGTCTACCTGAGACAATCCGTAGATTATAGAACCTCTGATTTCAGAGACCGGAAGTATCGCCCAAAAAAATGTCCATAAATATGTAGTGAGTTGTTCGCTCATTTTATATCCTCCGAAATTCTGCCGTATTATGATTGAGCGGATTTAAAAAATCCATACCGCACGGCACTAAAATATTATATCATGAAACACGATATATATCAAGGGATATTATGTAAACATTTTATGTGTTTTCATACTATGGACAAAGTCCAATTTTAGCAAAGGCTTTGCCTTTGAACCAAACGCCGTCCCCTGATTCCGCCTTGCCTACCGCGGCGGTTGTGACCGCAATCTTTGATTGCGCATACTCAAACTAACAGTTGTTATCAAATCAGTGGAGTCAATAAATTACTTAGTTGTATGAGCAAATGTAACCAAATTCTTTGCTAAAATCGGTGTCTGCGGTCGCGTCTTGCCTGTTTCAGGTTCCTTCTGATATTAACAGCCATATATACCACAAGTATAATAACCGCTGCGACAAGAACAACAACCGTTATTTTCACAAACCAGAATCCCCAAATAAATGCAAAGAACTGCATCAAAAATCCGAGCGGATGACGCTTTACCGTCATATCCGCGATTAAGTCGCCTGTGCCGACAACTTTGCCGCTGAGCACAACCTCGACTGTTCCTACCTTCTCACCTGCCTCAATGGGGGCAGCTATGTAATCAGGCATAACAAATCTGACTTCCAACTCCTCGCTTTCAGTATCTGCAGGAACAGTAACTGTCATATCCTTCGCCGCCGACAACGTTGTATGGTCAATCCCCGAACCAAATCTAACCTTTATCTCAGAAAGCATATCATCACGTTTGATAGGGGTCAGCATTTTAAAGTTGTCAATTGCGTACTCCAGCAGATTTCTTGAATCATAATGCCTGTCATCATCCGTCTCAGCATTCATCACAACTGCCACAACCTCAAAATCACCCTTCTTAGCCGATGACACAAGACAATATCCGGCCTCGCTTGTATGTCCTGTTTTCACACCGGTTGCGTTGTTATAATAAAAATTTATATATCTCAGGGTTGACAAAAGTCCGTTGGTGTTCGTTATTGTACGCACGCCTGTTTTTTCTGTAGCCGGGATTGTCGCACGCGCCATTGAAACGATATTTCTGAAAGTCTTGTTCTTCATCGCCTCAACGGTAATACGGCACATATCAGCTGCGGTTGTATAATGTTCTTCGTCATGAAGTCCGTGAGGATTCATGAAATGCGTGTCCTCAAGTTCAAGCTCGTCCGCCTTGTTATTCATACGCTGTACAAATGTCTCTACGTCACCGCACACGATTATCGCTAAAGCCTGTGCTGCATCATTGCCCGACTGAATCAAAAGACCTTCAAGCAGATACTGAACGGTCATAGCTTCGCCCTCTTTAAGCGACATGCTTGAACCGTCGATTGCTAAGTTTTCAAGCATATCCGGCGTAATCAAAAATGCGGCATTTAAGTTAAGGTCACCTCTCTCAATGGCTTCAAGCACCAAAAGCGCAGTCATGATTTTTGTGGTGCTTGCCGGAAAAATCCGCGCGTCTGCATTCTGCTCAAAAAGCACCTCACCTGTACGCGAATCGACTAATATTGCGTTCTCTCTCTCGGCAAGAACAGGTCTTCCGTTTTCGTCCAGCCTCGGATTCTTTGTCGGAGACGGCGCAGCCTCGGCATCATCGTTTTCTTCGTCAATATCTTCATCGTTCTCATCATCTTTATCATCTTTATCTTTATTGCCTTGCTTAGATTTTTTATCATCGGTCTTGGTTTTGGATTCTTTTTCATTGCCCGGCTTTGTGGTTGAAGATTTTGAACTGCTTTCGGTCTTACCCGATGTGCTTTTGGGTTCGGACGTCGGCTCCGCAAAGACAAGCGACGGCACCAAAACTGTGCCGAGCATCAGAAAAACAGCCATAACAAAAGCAGCTATACTTATGGTTTTTTCTTTTTTTATATTGGATTTTGAAATCATTTGTTTTTCTCCTTATATTCTCTCTCTGCCTGAGAAAGGCGTATATAATTTGGAACAATCTCGCTGTAACTCTTTGTTTCGCCACATTCGTACGCATGCTTTCCCAGCACAGCAACCGAACCTGCCATGTTCATATTCAGGTTCGGGGCGGCGAACTTTGCTCTGTCGCCTATTTCGTCAAGTATAGTATCGCGATGCACAAAAATTCCGTCACCGAGAAATAATACATATTTATTTTTATTCTTCAAGCTTTCCAAAAGCTCGTCAAGTTTGACAGCCAAATCCTCTGTTATACGGCTCATTCCCTGGATTCCGCCTTCAAATACGGCGGTGTATACCTGTCCGCGTCTGGCATCAAGTATGGGGCAGATTATTCCGTCAAAGTACGGTACATTCTGCGCCAAAGCCTCCAGCGTTGATACCGAAACACACGGCTTGTCATACGCGTGTGCCATTGCCTTCAGCGTTGCGGCGCCTATCCTCACACCTGTGAAAGAACCGGGACCGCACGCTGCAGCAAAACAATCTATATCTCCGCAGCTTATCCCTATGCTTTCAAACATATTCTCGATTTGAGGCATAATCTTCTGCGAATGGGTCTTTCCGCAGTTCAGCACAAACTCCGCCACTAACTTTTCTCCGTCGCACAAAGCCGCAGTGGCAGGCATGCAGCACGTGTCAAGTCCAAAAATCAGCATATTTTTATCTCCCTGTATTCTTCGCCCTGTTCGGGCACTCGCGTTATTTCTACCCAAGCCGTATCATCGGGCAGGATTTCTTTAATATTATCCGCCCATTCAATAAGGCAGATTCCGTCACCGAACAAATATTCGTCCAGCCATTGCGTCTCTGATTCCGAAACATTCTCTATACGATAAACATCAAAATGATAAACTGGAATATCACAATCATATTCGTTAACCAAAGTATATGTAGGACTGACAACGTCACCGTCAAATCCGAAAGCAGCGGCAACGCCTTTGGCAAAAGCCGTCTTGCCTGCGCCCAAATCACCGGTTAATGCGACAACGCTGCCGGGGCTTAATGTCTTTGCGAACTCTTTTGCCGCCGCCGCAGTTTCAACCGCGGAATTCGATCTAATAATTTGCACACTTTCTCACCCCTTTATAATATTATTATATTTACAAAAAGCTCCAAAGTCAATATAAACTATTGAATAATTCTGAAAAATAAATTATAATATAATAAGTTAAAAATAATGTAGATTTCAGGAGGGCGGATTTATGGAAAGAGTTGACAAGGAAAACTACTATCTTGATATAGCAGAAACCGTAATAGAACGCGGAACATGCCTGCGCCGCAACTTTGGTGCAATCATAGTCAGGCATGACGAGATAGTGTCTACCGGCTATACAGGTGCTCCGCGCGGAAGAAAAAACTGTTCCGACTTAGGATTTTGTATGCGTGACAAGCTCGGCATACCAAGAGGCGAACGATACGAAATGTGCCGAAGCGTACACGCGGAAGCCAACTGCATCATCAGCGCCGCACGCCGCGACATAATAGGCGGTACGCTCTATCTCGCCGGCAGAGATGCAAAAACAGGCAAGATTGTACATGAGGCAAACAGCTGTGCAATGTGCAAAAGACTGATTATTAATTCGGGTATCGAAAAAGTAGTCGTACGCAGAACCCCAACCGAGTATGAAGTGATACCTGTATCGGACTGGATTGAAAACGACGAATCCTTAGAAGGCAGAATGGGATACTGATTATGAACTGGACCGAACCTCAGTTTGAGGCAATAACATACAAAGACAAAAAAGACATTCTGGTATCGGCGGCAGCAGGCAGCGGAAAGACCGCCGTTCTTGTCGAGCGTATAATACAAAAAATACTCGACCCCCAAACCCCGATGTCAACGGACGAGATTTTGGCTCTTACTTTTACCGAAGCCGCCGCAAAAGAGATGAAGAACAAAATTGCGGCTTCAATCAACAAAAAACTCAAAGAGCAGCCCAAAAGCAAACATCTCAAAAACCAAGCCATCCGTATTGAATCAGCTGATATCTCCACCATTCATGCGTTTGCCAAAAAGACAATAGAAAACAACATACATATGACCGACATACCGGCAGGATTTTCTGTTATTGACGATGCTGAGAATCAATTTCTGCTTGAAGAAGCCTTAAACTCCTGCATGGAGATTTATTATTCACACATTGACACCGTAACGCCGTTCGCTGAGCTGGGGTATGGATACGGCGTAATAAAACACGACAGCAACCTGCGCGAATCAATCATGAACCTCTACATCTTCTCAATGAGCATGGCTCAGCCCAAAAAATGGCTTAACCGCGCCGCAGATCTGTACGGCGAAGTATACAGAAGCAAAACTATCGTCGGTACGCCGTGGGACAGTCTGTATCTTGACTGTATAAAGGACCATACACGGCATATCTTAGGGTATTATGACTTGATGAACGATATCGCGGATCAGAATTTTTC
>CAOKIL010000016.1 GCA_948468535.1 uncultured Eubacteriales bacterium | reverse complement strand
GCAATCATCAATCCAAAGGAGCAAAGCGAAAGCTTTGCTCCTTTTTTGTTGTTTGAAACTTGACGTATAGAGTTCTTTAGTGTATAATGACAATATGAAAGAAGGTGGCTAAGAAATATGCAAAATTTTGATATTAAAGGTTATGACCATAGTCTTAAAGAATATATTGACTTAATCAGAAGTCAGAATTCGCGCTGGAATATGATTCCGCCGCAATATTATACACAGTTCAATGTTAAGCGCGGACTTAGAAATGCTGACGGAACAGGAGTTCTTGCCGGTCTTACTTCTATTGGTGAGGTTCATGGTTACGTCATTGATGAGGGAACAAAGTCTCCGGTTGAAGGTAAGCTCAGATACCGTGGGATAGATGTTGAGGATATAGTTGCTCATTGCCGTGCTGAAAAACGTTTTGGATTTGAAGAAACGGCATTTTTACTTATGTTTGGTTTTTTGCCGAGTGATGACTTACTTGAGGAGTTTAAAAAAGATCTTGCGGGATATAGGAATTTACCGAGTGAGTTTACTGAAGATATGATATTGAAAGCTCCGAGTAAAAATATAATGAATAAATTGGCAAGAAGCGTTTTGGCGCTATATTCATATGATGACAATCCGGATGATATAAGTATTCCTAATTTATTGAAGCAGAGCTTGGCGTTAATCGCAAGATTCCCTGTACTTATTGCAAATTCGTATTCATGTAAACGTCATTATTTTGATAATCAGAGTCTTATTCTACATAATCCGGTTCCTGAATACTCTACTGCACAGAATTTTCTTCACCTTATTCGCCCGGATAATAGGTTCACGCAGCTTGAGGCAGAAATACTTGATTTGACGCTTATGCTTCAGGCAGAGCATGGAGGCGGTAACAATTCGGCATTTGCTGTTCATGTTCTGTCATCAACAGGTACAGATACATATTCGGCAATCGCTGCTGCTGTTGGTTCACTGAAAGGACCAAAGCACGGCGGAGCAAATGATAAAATGATGTCTCAGATGAATGAACTTAAATCTAATATAAGCAATTGGGAAGACAAAGACGAAATCTATGAGTATTTAAAGAAAATATTACGTAAGAAAGCCGGCGATGGTAAAGGATTGATTTATGGACTTGGTCATGCTGTGTATACGATTTCAGATCCACGCGCCGTTATACTTAAAGAAAGAGCTGCTTATCTAGCGGAACAGACAGGAAATACAAAAGAATTTGCTTTATATTCAGCTGTTGAAGAGCTCGGCCCTATTGCCTTTAAAGAGATCAAAGGTGTAAGTAAACCGATTTGTGCAAATATTGATTTTTATTCCGGATTTGTTTATGGTATGTTAGGTATACCTCAGGAGCTGTTTACGCCAATTTTTGCAATGGCAAGAATTGTTGGCTGGTGTGCGCATAGAATAGAAGAAATAACTACGAGCAACAGAATTATACGTCCGGCATATAAAAGTGCTGTTGAGCGTTTGCAATATACACCGATTGAGCAGCGCAAAACTCCGACTATGGCTGATATTGAAGCTTCAACTGTTAAAGATTCTGAACGCATAAAGCTGACAGGTGCAGAAGAAACAATAGATTAATTTTTATAACACAGGATTGAGAGATATTTTCTCAATCCTGATTTTATATATAAATTATTAATCTTTTATATCTATTACAACGCCGAGCGAGCGGAGCTTGTTGACGAAGTTTTCATAACCTCTTTCTATGTGTTCTATATCATGTACCTCACTTGTTCCGCTTGCCTTAATTGCTGCCACAGTAAGAGCAGCACCTGCTCTCAAATCTGTGGCTTTTACACATGTGCCTGATAGTCTTTGTACGCCTTCAATAAATGCGGCGTTGCCCTCGGTTTTTATTTTTGCGCCCATCCTGCACAGTTCAGGAATGTGCGAAAATCTGTTTTCAAATATTGTTTCAACAATCATACCGTTCCCCTCAGCAACAGTGAGCAGTGACATAATTTGTGCCTGCAGGTCAGTGGGAAATCCGGGATGCGGCATTGTTTTCACATCAACAGCTTTAGGTCTGCCGTTTGGCCGCAGAGTTATTGATTCGTCAGAAATCTCATAATCACAGCCCATTTCGCCCAGCTTTGCAAGTAATGGCTTAATATGGTTTGGCTCTGCACCTTCAAGTTTAATTTCTCCGCCTGTTGCAGCACTGCAAATGAGAAATGTACCCGCCTCTATCCTGTCAGGAATAATACTGTGATTAGTTTTATGGAGACGTGATACTCCTTTTATAACGACAGTATCAGTTCCTGCACCGCTTATATCTGCGCCCATTTCGCATAAGAAATGGGCGAGATCTACAATTTCGGGTTCGCCGGCGGCGTTCTCAATTATTGTTGTCCCATTTGCAAGAGTTGCCGCAATCATTATATTTTCTGTCGCGCCTACACTCGGAAAGTCAAGATATATCTTAGAACCTTTTAATTCGTCCTTACATGTGACTTCAACATATCCGTGACCTTGTTTTATTTTGGCACCCATTGCCGAAAAACCTTTAAGGTGCAAATTTATAGGTCGTGCTCCTATTTTGCAGCCGCCTGGAAGCGGTAACTTTACATGTCCAAACTTTGCGAGTAACGGCGACATAATAAGCACCGATCCTCTGAGTTTCGAGTATAGTTCATAATCAGGTTTCTTTTTTTGTTTCGGCTTGCTTAGGCTGATATGAACGGAGTTATTGTTGTCACGTTCTGCTATTCCGCCTGTTGTACGGATAATTTTAAGCATTGTTTCTGTATCTGACAAACATGGAACATTGTCAAGAATTGTATCCTCGTCTGTCAGCATTGATGCTGCCATAATCGGGAGAGCAGCATTTTTGGAACCGCTTATTTTTACTTTTCCGCCAAAGCTGCTGCTTGCACCGCTAATTATATATTTTGCCATAATATCTTAACCTTTCGAGATGTTAATACGCCGTTGTTTAATAACTTCCGATTTTCGATACTTGATAGTAAGTCTCGGTCGTATCGGGACTACATGCCAAAATTGGCACATAGGTTTTGGCGGTAATGAATATTCCAACGGCAAGAATTACTGCCGATATTATTGTTTTTTTCATAAATTCCTCCGAATTTAAATTTTGTTTTGGATTATCCGCCACAATAATATTTTCACCGTGAGTGAAGTTTTTAAACATAGAAATTTTTAAACACATATGATCAAAAATTTTTCACTTATTTCCATTGACATTAAGTCAAAATCAGTATAATATAATAAATAGTATTGCATTGCATAATTAAATGTATTTGGAGAATAATATGATACATATTTTTGTTGATTTTGAAATGAACATTATAGCTAAAGAATTGTTTGATGAAATTAAAGATTGTCATATGGAGATTATCGAAATAGGAGCAGTTGCGATTGATGAAAAGCTGCAAGAGATTGGAAGCTATAAATGCTACATTAAGCCTCAGTATAATGAACATATAATGCCTCGGTATGTAGAATTGACCGGGATTAATGATGACATGGTTGCCGGTGCGGCGGATTTTAAAAAATGTTTTTTTGATTTTTTAGACTGGTGCGGTTCATTTGGCGGTTTTAAGGGATATACGATTTACTCATGGAGTAAGAGTGATTTGGATCAGATAAAGCGGGAACTAAAATTTAAGAAAATCAATACTGAACAACATAAAGTTAAATGGATGCTCAGTCATTGGCATGATTATCAGAAGGAGTTTTGTAAGCTGATAGGACTTACGCATCCGATTTCGCTCAATAGGGCAGTGAATTCGCTCAAGCAGGAGTTTTCGGGTAATATGCACGATGCGCTCTGCGATGCAAAAAACACTGCAAAACTGTTTGTAACCGCTCATGATAAGGAAAGATTTGAAGAACTTGTTAAACCGCTGAAAGAAACTATTAATCAGGATTCTAATTTGACATGTGAAATAGGCGAAATTTTAAATTTTGATAAGTTGGAGGATTCAAATACTGATACAGATAAGCAACCGGATGTGCATTGATATTGCACATCCGGTTTAATGTTATTTATTATTTTCAACTATTTTATCAATAATGTTTTGAGGCGCTTCACGGTAACATTCAAATTCAAATTCAAAGTCACCTCTTGCCTGGGTCATTGAACGTAAATCAGACGCATAAGTGTGCATTTCCGCCATAGGAATTTCGCCTTCAATCATTGTTATACCGTCACCGATTGGTTCCATACCAAGCATCTGACCGCGGCGCTTATTTATATCGCCTATTATATCGCCGGTATATCCGTCCGGGGCATAGACCTTTAAATGTCCGATAGGTTCAAGTATAACAGGTGAAGCCTGAGGCATTCCTGATTTATATGCAAGATTTGCTGCCATTTTGAATGCCATTTCGGATGAATCAACATCGTGATATGAACCATCAACAAGAGTTGCTTTCAGTCCAACCATTGGGAATCCGCCGAGGATACCATGTTCCATAGCTTCCTGCAAGCCTTTTTCTACCGCAGGGAAGTATCCTTTTGGAACACTTCCGCCGAAAATCTTTTCTTCAAATACGAGACCTTCGGCATCAGAGGGTTCAAACTCAATCCACACATGACCATATTGACCGTGACCGCCGGATTGTTTTTTGTGCTTGCCTTCGACCTTGACTTTTTTACGGATGGTCTCACGATAAGGTACTTTAGGCTGTTCAAATGATATATCAACTCCGAACTTATTTTTCAGTTTTGATACTATTACATCAATATGCTGGTCTCCGAGACCTTTCAAAATCTGTTGTCTCGTTTCTTTATTTGTTTCAAATGCAAATGTCTTATCCTCATCCATGAGCTTTATGAGCCCCTGAGCAATTTTATCGTCATCGCCCTTTTGTTTAGGTACAACTGCGAGTTCCATATTCGGTTTGGAAAATTTAATGCTATCAAGCTGAAGCGGATGGTTGAGGCCGCTCAAAGTATCGCCGGTTTTGGTTTTTGTTAATTTGGTAACTGTACCTATATCACCTGCTGAAAGCTGTTTTACTTCTATCTGCTTTTTGCCGAGCATTGTGTAAATCTTACCGATTTTTTCGTTTGTGTTGCGGTTCATGTTGTAAACAGTTGTGTCCGGAGTCATTATACCGGAAAATACTTTAAAGTATGACAGCTTTCCAACATATGGGTCTGCAACTGTTTTAAACACAAGTGCACTCATTGGGTCACTGCTGTCGATTTTTATTCGGGATTCATCTCCGTTTTTCTTTTTAGCAATGATAAAGTCGTCATCTGTATTTGGAGACGGAAAGTATGCGTTAATAGCATTCATGAGTGAAGGAATACCGAGATTGTGATATGCGCTTCCGCAAAGTACGGGAACTATGTCACCTTCTGCAACACCCTGGCGCAGAGCAGCATACATTTCAGGCAGAGTAAATTCTTCGCCTGAGAAATATTTATCCATAAGTTCCTCGGACTGCTCGGCAACAGCTTCTTTAATCATTTCACGCAGAGGTTCAAGTTCACCTTCTATTCCTTCAGGCATTTCGCCTGTTATAGTACGGTTGCCGTCAAAAATTCTGGACTCTTGTTCAACAACGTTTATAAATCCGATTATCTTATCGCCTTCTTTAAGCGGAAGCTGGAAAGGTGCGATTTTTTTGCCATATTTCTCTTTGAGCTGTTCAAGAACCTTCTGATAGTTCACACGCTCATCATCGACTTTGTTTATAAAGAACATTCGGGGAAGTTTACGTTCTTCACAATACTTCCATGCTTTCTCAGCGCCAACAGTAAGTCCTGACTTACCTGAAAGAACAATCAGTGCAGCGTCCGATACATGTATTGCCTGTTGTACTTCACCAACAAAATCAAAGTATCCGGGGGTGTCAATGACATTGAACTTTGTGCCGTTCCATTCACATGCCGCCAAGGCTGCTGAGATAGAGAACTTTCTCTTTGTCTCTTCAGGGTCAAAGTCCATAACTGTAGTGCCATCCTGTGTTCTTCCGAGTCTATCTATGTATCCCGCGGTATAAAGCATCGCTTCAACAAGACTGGTTTTTCCGGAATTGCCGTGACCCAGCAGACAGAAGTTTTTGATTTTAGATGTCTCGTATAATTTCAAAAGCCAACCCTCCAATGTTTAAGATTTTATTTATAATTACAATCAAATTACTTCAAACTTCTTATTTAATTCTAACTTATTTTATAAAAATAATCAACCGAAAACTATACAATATTTTAATAATATTTTATGCAATATCGACAAATTTTTATTGCTTAATCTAATTTAATTTTGTTGCACAACGAAATTGAGTGTTGCAATAGCTAATGTTTTATTATATAATATAATTTATATTAATAATGAATGTTTGAGGTGCTATTTATGGCTAAATATACACAGCAGCAGTATAATAAGCTCGTAGAGGAAATTAATAAAATTGACTTTGCGGAAATCAAGCTTGAAAACGAATGTGAGGACAGAGTTTGCAGTGATCTTAATTTGTGGGACGGAAGAAATACGGTATTAGGATATGCTGATGTTTCGTGGTCCAGTTCAAATCCGAAGTCAGTTTCAACTTCCGGAGCGGTTATCTGTGGTTATGATAAAACAGAAGTTACGCTTACGGCACATTTTTCGTATCAGGACTATCCTGATATAAGCATTGACAAAGAATTTATACTTACGATTCTTCAGGGCAGCGGTGTCAGACAGGAGCGGCATGATAATCGTTTTGAGAGAAACGGAAGGAAGGCAGTGTTTGTTATTGGTGACTCTACTGCAAGTCCGTATCCGCACAGCGGTGAGAATAATCGCTTTCCGCAGACAGGCTGGGCGCAGTACTTTGATAAGTATTTTAATCATGATAAAGCGGTTGCGATTGATATTGCAATGAGCGGAAGAAGTGCAAAGAGTTATATGACGGAGGATAACTTTAAGTTTTTTAAGGAGAATATAAGTAAAGGCGATTATCTTATTATACAGTTTGGACATAATGATTCTAAGATACAGGATCAAAACAGATACGCTTCAGCAAAAGGAAGCATAAAAGAGGAAGGATCCTATAAAAATCTTATGTCGCAGTATATAGCAATAGCCGAGAAGGCGGGAGCAAATCCAATTATAGCTACATCTATCAGCCGAAGAAAACTGTCTGATGAAAGTCTTGAAGAATATGTTAATGCAGCAAAAGAATTAGGCAGAGAACTTAATATTACTGTACTTGATATTTATAAACGTACTAATGATTGGATTAACGAAGTTGGGCTTGATGAAGCAAAGAGCATGTATAAGATTATTAAACCTCATGATGAGAGATTTATGTATAATCCGGAGTTCTTGAACTCGCAGTTTTATGAATGCGGTGACAGTGATGACACGCATTTAAATATATTCGGAGCAGACAGAGTGGCAAACTGGGTGATTGATGAAATCCGCACTAAAGTTCCTGAGCTTTACGAACTGATTGAACAATAATAAAAATCCGCATCGCTTTAAAAGTGATGCGGATTTTAAATTATTCAAGTTCAAGCTCTGATGTACAGTGCGGACATCGTGATGCTTTTATGTCAATTTCACTTTGGCAGAAAGGACAAACTTTCGTTGTCGGCTCTTCTTCATGTACAGCTTTTGATATTACTGAAGAACCAAATTCCATGATTTTGTTAACAACCTTTACTATCAGAAAGATAATAAGAGCCATAATCAGGAAGTTGATTATTGATGTAATAAACGAGCCGTATCTAATGTTGTTGTTTCCGACTTGAACTACCATATCTGAAAAATCAATGCCACCGAATAGCCCCAATACAGGTGATATGATATCTTTAGTCAAGGAATCGACAATTGATTTAAACGCACCGCCGATAATTACACCAACAGCCAAATCCAGAACATTACCGCGCATAATGAACTCTTTGAATTCTCCGATAAATTTCTTAAACATATTTCTTCCTCCTGTACATTTTTGATTATTCTACCATAATCGACAATATGAATCAATATAAATATTAAAATTGACTGTTGCTCTTAAAAATGGCGGTAGTCACTGCACACTTTCGTTGACATATTATAAACATTAAAATATAATGTTTATATAACATAAAAGCTATAATATCTATCAGATGCCGGAGGTATGTATGTGTATAAACAGTATTTTTGAAAGCAAACGAAATAATAAAAAGAAAATACATATGTCTAAAACTGCAAAATCGGCAAGACAGTCAGCGGCTGAAGGAATAGTAATGCTTAAAAACCGAAATAATGTACTGCCGCTGAAAGAAAATACAAAGGTATCTGTTTTTGGAAGATGTCAAATAGACTATAATCAGGGAGGAACAGGTTCTGGCGGAAGTGTGAATGTAGAATATACCACAAATATACTTGATAGTCTGAGAAAAAAGAAGCTTATTATAAACGAGGATCTTGCTGCAGTGTATGAGGATTGGGTTGATGCGAATCCGATAGTTACAAATTTTGAGATGTGGGCAGCGCGTCCTTTGTGCCAAAAAGAACTTGAGGTAACATCGGAAATGGCTGAGCATGCGGCAAGTTTCAGCGATATTGCAATAATTGTAATCGGAAGAACTGCCGGAGAGGAGCAGGATAATTCCGATACAGAAGGAAGTTACAGACTTACGGCAGCAGAACTTAAAATGATAAAGAATGTATCAGAGGTGTTTAAAGAAACAATAGTTCTGCTTAATACTTCAAACATAATAGATATGAAGTGGGTTGATGAATATAAAGTAAGTTCAGTATTGTATATCTGGCAGGGCGGACAGGAAGGCGGCAATGGTGTATCTGATATAATATGCGGCGAAGTAAGTCCAAGCGGCAGATTAACTGACACAATTGCTGTAAGCTACAGTGATTATCCGTCAGCAAAATGTTTCGGAAGCAGAGAAATGAACTTGTATAAAGAGGACATTTATGTTGGATACAGGTATTTTGAAACATTTGCATCTGATAAAGTAAAATATCCTTTTGGGTATGGATTAAGCTATACTAATTTTGATGTACGTTTCGGCAATATAAAAACCGATGACAGTAAAATAAGTTTTGAAGTCATAGTAAAAAACATAGGACGCGTGTCCGGTAAAGAGGTTGTACAGATATATTGTGAACCACCGCTGTCCAAAATTGACACACCTAAAATTATCCTGATAGATTTTGGCAAGACTCAGGAACTGCGTCCAAATGAAAGTGAAACTCTCAAATTTAACATTCCTGTTTCGAGACTGGGTGTGTATGATGATTTGGGAGTTATAAGTAATAATTTTAAGTACTCGTGGATTATTTGCAAAGGCGAATATACGATAACAGCGTCACGGAATATCAGAGACTTAAATGAGAGTTTTATATATCGCAGAGAACATGATACAGTTTTAAGACATTGCGAACAAGCGCTTGCCCCGACTGTAAAGTACGAGCGGATTTATAATAATGATGGAAAGATTGGATATCGTGCTGTGCCGACTCGCACATATGACTTAAAGTCAAGAATTAACGACAGACGACCGAAAGTCATTAACCAAACCGGTGATAGGGGGTATAAGCTTAATGACGTCCGTGAGGGCAAAGTTAAAATCAGTGACTTTGCAGCACAAATCTCTGTAAGTGACTTGATTTGTATGACCAGAGGAGAGGGTATGAACAGCAAAAGAGTTAGACCCGGAACAGGTACGGCGTTCGGAGGTATTACAGAAGGTCTGCATAATTTGGGTATTCCTGTTGCTGCCGGTACTGACGGTCCGTCAGGTTTAAGGTTTGATAATGGCGATAAAGCTTCTTCCGTTCCGATAGGCACGATGCTTGCTTCAACATGGAATTGTGATTTGGTTCGCGAGGTTTATTCATGTATCGGTGATGAAATGCTTGACAATGATATTGACTTACTTTTAGGTCCGGGAATGAATATACATCGAAGTCCGTTGTGCGGAAGAAATTTTGAATATTACTCAGAGGATCCTTTTGTAAGCGGAGTAATGGCAGCTTCTGCAATAAATGGTCTGCAAAAATGCGGTGTTGACTGTGTATTGAAGCATTTTGCAGCTAATCATCAGGAGAAGAACAGAAAATATGTTGACTCTGTTGTGTCCGAGCGTGCACTGCGAGAGATATATCTAAGAGCGTTTGAATATGCAATGGAATACAGCAGACCTCGTGCTTTAATGACAGCTTACAATCCGCTGAACGGACAGTGGTGCGGTTCAAATTATGACTTGACGACTACGATTATTCGTGATGAATATGGCTTTGATGGTATGATTATGACTGATTGGTGGGCAATGATGAACGATGCCGGCAGCGGTTTTGCGAGCAAAAGCAATACTGCCGCAATGTTAAAGTCACAGACTGATATATATATGGTTACAAATGATCCTGAAAATAACGGCGGCGGTGATAATACAGAGGAGCAGCTAAACAACGGAAATTTGACAATAGCAGAACTTCAGAGAGCGGCAATAAATATATGCGGTTTAATTGTGAATCTTCCCGCAATGGACAGAGAGTACAGAGATAACAGAACAAGTGACAGCTTAATTTCAAAAGTGATGCGAAAACTAATATGGTGGAAATGTTAATAAATTAAGGGGATTCAAAGGAGTGAAACTCCTTTGAATCCCCTTAGATTTAATTATTATACAAATGGGTTCTCTGTCGGATATCTTATGCCCTTAGGCTGATTGTAACCGATTTCTTCAACCGGAACACCGATATACTTAAATACTTCGTAAAGCGCTTTGCCGTGGTGACCGAATGCAACTGCACCGTGATGCGGATAGTTCTTCTCTATAAGCACATGACGGTAGAAACGACCCATTTCAGGAATAGCAAACACACCGATTGAACCGAAAGAACGAGTTGCAACAGGCAGAACCTCACCGTTTGCAATGTAGGCTCTGATTTTGCAGTCAGATGTACTCTGCAGACGGAAGAAAGTGATGTCTCCGGGAGCAATGTCGCCTTCCAGCGTTCCATTAGTTACTTCAACAGGCAGGCTTCTTGCCATAATCTTTTGATACTTCATTGAGCATGCAGCAAGCTTTGACGAGCATGTATTACCGCAGTGGAAGCCCATGAATGTATCCTTGTGTGTGTAATCAAACTTTCCTTTAATATCCTGTTCAAACATATCGGCGGGAACAGAATTGTTAATATCAAGGAGTGTAACGGCGTCCTCACTTACACAGGTACCGATATATTCGCTTAGACATCCGTATATATCAACTTCACACGATACAGGGATTCCTTTTCCGGTTAGACGGCTGTTTACATAACACGGTACAAAACCGAACTGGGTTTGGAATGCCGGCCAACACTTACCTGCTATTGCGACATATTGTTTTGAACCTTTGTGAGCGTCAATCCAGTCAAGGAGTGTAAGCTCATATTGGGCTAATTTAGGCAGAACTTCAGGCTTCATATTGCCTTTGCCGAGTTCTTTTTCCATATCTGCAACAACTTCAGGAATTCTCTTATCATCTGCATGATTGTTGAATGCTTCAAACAAGTCAAGTTCTGAGTTTTCTTCGATTTCAACACCGAGCTTATAAAGCTGAGCAATAGGAGCGTTACAAGCCATAAAGTTAAGCGGACGCGGACCGAATGAAATTATCTTGAGGTCTTTGATACCGATAATAGCTCTTGCAACAGGAATGAACTCGTTAATCATTTTAGCACATTCATCGGCAGTTCCGACAGGATATTCAGGAATATATGCGTTAACGCCTCTGAGTTTGAGGTTATAGCTTGCGTTAAGCATACCGCAGTATGCGTCGCCTCTGTCATCAGACAGGCAACCAATACTTTCCTCGGCAGCAGCGACAAACATCTTAGGACCGTCAAACTGCTGTGCAAGCATTGTTTCTGAAATCTCAGGACCAAAGTTTCCGAGATAAACGCACAGTGCGTTACAGCCGTGTTCTTTAATATCAGCAAGAGCTTGCTTCATATGTATTTCGCTTTCAACAATACATATCGGACATTCATAGATGTCGTCAGCATTAAACTGCTCCTTATAAGCGTTGACAAGCGCCTCTCTTCTTGTAACCGAAAGTGATTCCGGGAAGCAGTCACGGCTAACCGCAACAATGCCCAGCTTAACTTTGGGAATGTTATTAAACATTTAGTTTTACCTCCAATAAATATAAATATTTTAATTTGGCGAAGTATCGCCTTTTATATAAATTTGCCTTTAACATATAACCGATTTAGAGCGTTCGGTTTATAAATATTTTAATATAAAATTCTCAATTCGTCAATATCAATTTAGCATTTTTAATAAAAATATGTGCAGCTTTTGTAAGTTTGTTTTAGATACTGCCGAACAATATTAGATATGAAAATAAAGTTTAAGGAAAAAATGTAACAAAATTGTGAATTGTATACAAAAAGTGTTGCATTTCAAAATTTTTTGGGTTATAATAGCTTACAGTAGAATATTAGCGGTATGATTTATTTAAATTTTACAGGGGGTGTCAGATGTGCAGAGCAGAGTATTTCAAAATACACTTGTACAACTAAAAAAAGAAGTTCAGAGAACATTGGGAGTTATAGATGACAGTGATACTATTATAGCGTGCAGTGATGAGGATAAAATCGGCAATACGGTTGACAATATATTCACTGTTTTCTCGGCGACGGGCGAAGTAAAGACAGTTGCCGGCGCTTGTTATAAAAAGATTGAGACTTTCAGCAAGTGTGAGTATGTTGTTTTCTGCGAGGGTGACGATGATGTTGCAAGAAACGCCTGCTCTTTTCTTGGTGTGAACTTCTTGACAATTAAGCAGTATTATGACGAGAAGTATGATAAGGCAAGTTTTGTTAAAAATATCATTTTGGATAATGTCCTGCCGGGCGATGTGCTTTACAGAACTAAGGAGCTTCATATTAATGTTGAATGTCCAAGAATAGTATTTTTAATTAGAGTTGCCGAAGAAACCGACCAGGGCTATCTCGATATACTGACCAATATGTTCCCGGATAAGGCAAATGATTTTGTTATCAGAATTGATGAGAGAGATTCGGTTATTATCAAAGAGTTCCGCACTGAACCTTCTAAAGATGAAATCATGGCTATCGCACAGAATATTTTTGATGCGCTCGGCGCAGAAGCTATGATTACGCCGCTGATAGGTATATCGACAGTTGCAGAGCGTGTTCAGGATCTTGCTCAGGCGTACAGGGAAACCAGAGTTACACTTGAGGTCGGTAAGGTGTTTGATACAGAAAAGGACATTATCAGCTATGATAATCTTGGTATTGGTCGTTTGATATACCAGCTTCCGACTACCCTTTGTGAGCTGTTTTTAAATGAAGTGTTCAAGAAAGAATCAATCAGCGTATTGGACAGTGAAACGATTTATACCATTCAGAAGTTCTTTGAAAATAATCTTAATGTGTCTGAGACTTCAAGAAAGCTGTTTGTACACAGAAACACTCTTGTATACAGACTTGATAAGATTAAAAAACTTACAGGTCTTGACCTTAGAGAATTCGATGACGCAATTATATTTAAGGTTGCTATGATGGTAAACAAATATTTATCATCACAACCCACAAGACTGTAATATTTTTATATTTTGGGGCGGCATACGAGATTTTCGTCTGTCGCCCCCTTGTATGATTTACAGAAATATTTTGTTTTTATATAGGAGGTTTTTTTGTGAGCGGAAAGATGATAAAGATTACGGCGATTGTTATTGCAGCAATTTTTGTGCTTGGTATTTGTTCGGGCATTACTGTCGCATTTTTATTCTGAATACATACCTGATTTAACACAACGGAGGATAATTTGTTCACGAATATTATATATTCGGAATATTTTTATTTTCCGTTTTATAATATGTATGTATATATGAAAGTAAGGAGTATGATATGTATATAAAAAAATCAGTTTTAGCCGCGTTTTCGATAGTATTAATAATAGTTACGGCGGTTTTGACAATAGGCGCTGTAAATCCTTTTGGGTTTATGAATTATTCTGACTTTTTTAAGTTTTCAATGGTCAGCAATACAATAAAAAACATGTATTATAAAGAAGTTCCTATGTCAGAATATGCTAACAGCGCAATAGAAGGTTTTGCTCAGGGAACTGGAGACCCGTATACCAACTATATATACGGCAGCGATGCAAAAGAATATATGGAAGATATAAGCGGAAGTTTTGAAGGAATAGGCGTATATATAGAAAATAATACCGATGATAATACGATAACTGTCGTATCAGCAATTTCAGGTTCACCGGCAGAGGAAGCAGGGCTTGTGAGCGGAGATAAAATCCTGGTGGTATCGGGGACCCCGTACACCGGAGAACAGATAAATGAAGCTGTAAGCAACATGAAGGGGCAGAGCGGTACAACAGTTGATATTCAGGTTCTAAAGGCTGACAGCGGTCAGGTAGTTGATATGACTGTTGAAAGGCGTCAGGTTGATGTAAAGACAGTAGAATCAAAGGTAATTGATAACACGCGCGCCGGATATATTTCAATATCTCAGTTTACAGAGACCACAGCTGCAGATTTTGAATCAGGACTTGATGAGCTGATTCAAAAAGGGATAAATTCACTTGTTATTGACCTTAGAAACAATCCCGGCGGGTATATGGATGCAGCAATTGATATCGCATCAAATTTTGTTAAGTCAGGTGAAACGGTTGTGTATACACTTGACCGCAGCGGAAAGCGTGAAGACTATAATTCGAGCGGAAAACAGCGGTATATGCCTGTTGCTGTGCTTATCAATCAGGGCTCGGCGTCTGCAAGCGAAATACTGACCGGTGCGCTTAAAGACCATGGTTTGGCTCATATAGTGGGCGAGAAGAGTTACGGCAAAGGTATAGTTCAGACAGTGTTCGGCATTGGTGAAAATATAGTTTCGGTCACTACTGCGAGCTATTATACTCCGAGCGGAGTTTGTATACATGAGGTAGGTATAGAGCCGGATGAAGTTGTACCTATGGAACTCATGAAGTATACCCGGCTTGACAGTTTGACGATTGAAGAGGATGAACAGCTTTCTGCGGCTTTGGCATATTTACAGAATAATAAATAACAAGATAATATCGGAGGTATAGTGTGAGACAGAAGATTTATTCATTCATCTCACAAAAGATAAAATCGTTTAAGATACGGATTGTCAGTTTAATTTCAAGACTTGGCAGAAAAAAGACAGCTCTTGAATCAGGCGGCGCTAAAAATAAATCGGAAGAAGTAAAAAGCGAAAAACTGAGCAGGGTTCCTATTGATGATTCTACTGCAAAGTATGCAATAGAGTATATATTCGGTATAGTAAATACAGCCGGATGTGACAGAGGTGTTGGGATTATAGTTGATGATGTAAATAATTTTAGAGAACTCAACTCGTTTATTGACATTGTGTGTTTGTCTTTCAGGTACGTTACTATATACACTGATAATATAGACTCGGCAAACATGCTCGGCGACTTTGTTTATGAAAAGTACGGACTTCCGATAATGGTTTTAAGCATGAGCGAAGCAGTGAGGTGCAGGTATCATGTGATTATTGATTTAAGAAACGGAAAGGTCAGATACGGACGAGATTTGTGTATTGACAGCGCTGTCGCAGATAATAACGGCAAAGTAGTCGGATTATGTATTGGTTCACGAATAGTTCGGATTCCGGATAAAAAATTATTGCCACAATAAAACTATTGACATTTTATGGAGCATAGAGTATACTTTAAAAGTTAGATATTTCTAATAATTATATTAAAAATTAAGGCATAAATGCCCTGTACTACAGAATACCACGGAGGTAAATGATATGGCAAACAGTAAAGAAGTTAAGCTGACTGAAAGCGGACTCAAACATCTTGAGGAAGAACTCGAATATTTAAAAACCAAAAAGCGTAAAGAAGTATCAGAGAAAATTAAAGTTGCACTGGGTTTTGGCGACTTATCCGAGAACTCTGAGTATGACGAGGCAAAGAATGAGCAGGCTCAGGTTGAAGCTCGCATTGTTATGCTTGAAAACAAGCTTAAAAATGCTGTCGTTATTGATGACAGCGAACGTGATACATCAAAGGTTGAACTCGGTGCAACTGTTGTAATCAAGGATATAGAGTTTGATGAGGAACTTGAATATAAGATTGTCGGCTCAACAGAGGCAGACCCGGATGCCGGAAAGCTTTCTGACGAATCTCCGCTCGGTGTAGCCTTGCTTGGTAAAAACGAGGGTGATATTGTTGATGTTGATGCGCCTGTCGGCGTTTTGCAGTATAAGATTTTAAAGATTTCGTAATCTTTAATAATCTGAAACCGTTGGGAGGATATAGACAAAAATGAGTGAGAACAAAGGACAAGTAAACAATAATAGTGCGGAAAAGGATTTAAACGAGGTTTTGAAGATCAGACGTGATAAATTGGCAGAGCTTCAGGAGGCAGGTGCAAATCCTTTTGATATCACAAAGTTTGACCGTGAGGACATGGCAAATGATATTAAAGAGAAATACAGTGAGTATGAAGGCAAAGTTGTCACTGTTGCGGGCAGGATTATGTCAAAGCGTGTGATGGGAAAGATGTCTTTTGCAGATTTATCTGACAGGTCGGGCAGAATACAGCTTTGTGTTAAGCGGGACGAACTCGGCGAGGATGAGTATAAGACATATAAGAGATATGATATCGGTGATATTGTCGGTGTGAGCGGTGAAGTTTTTACTACTCAAAAGGGTGAAATCTCAATTAGGGCTTCAAAAATCACACTTCTTTCAAAGTCGCTCAGACCTTTGCCGGAGAAATATCATGGTCTTACCAATACTGATTTGCGCTACAGACAGCGTTATGTTGATTTGATTATGAATCCTGATGTTAAGCGCACTTTTGAAATGAGAAGCCGTATAATCCGTTCTATAAGAAACTATCTTGACAGCAGAGATTTTATGGAGGTTGAGACTCCTATGCTTGTTTCAAATGCCGGCGGTGCGGCGGCAAGACCGTTTGAAACGCATTTTAACGCTCTGGATGAGGATTTTAAGCTGAGAATTTCGCTTGAGCTGTATTTGAAACGTCTTATTGTCGGCGGCTTTGAACGTGTTTATGAAATCGGACGTGTGTTCAGAAACGAAGGTTTGGATACAAGACATAATCCTGAATTTACTCTTATGGAACTTTATCAGGCATATACGGATTATCACGGTATGATGGATTTAACCGAAGATATGTACCGTCATGTAGCAGAAGAAGTTCTTGGCACAACAAAGATTGTGTATAACGGAACAGAAATGGATTTGGGAAAGCCGTTTGAACGCATTACGATGGTTGACGCGGTAAAGAAGTATGCAGGCGTGGATTTCAATGAAATTAAAACGCTTGATGAGGCGCGTGCAGCCGCTGACGAACATCATGTTGAATATGAGGAAAGACATAAAAAGGGAGACATATTAAATCTGTTCTTTGAGGAATTCGTGGAGGAGCATCTGGTTCAGCCGACATTCATTATGGATCACCCTGTTGAGATTTCACCGCTTACCAAAAAGAAGCCTGACAATCCTGACTATGTGGAGCGTTTTGAGTTCTTTATGAATGGTTGGGAAATGGCGAACGCGTATTCGGAGCTTAATGACCCGATTGATCAGAGAGAACGCTTCAAGTCTCAGGAAGAGATGCTGGCTCAGGGCGATGAGGAGGCAAATACAACGGATGAAGATTTTATGTATGCGCTTGAAATCGGTATGCCGCCGACAGGCGGTATAGGCTTCGGAATCGACCGTATGTGTATGCTTCTGACAGATTCTCCGGCAATCAGAGATGTTTTGCTGTTCCCCACAATGAAACCTCTGGATTAATATATTTTTAAAGTGTTGGAGTTATGAATATTAATTTGAGGTGATATTTTGGACAGAGACGCAAAAGAAGCAAAGGAAATGACCAAAAGTTTGCCGTTTAAAGAAAGACTTGAAAATTTTTGGTATTATAAAAAGTGGTGGGTTATTGCTGCCGTAGCGGCAGTTGTGGTTATTGCAATAACAGTTTATGAAATTGCGACAATGCCGCAGTATGATTTGGTTGTCGGATATTACTCCGAGAACGGTATTTCAGAAGAAAGTCTTGCGAAGCTGAAAAATACGCTTGCACAATATTCACAGGATATTAATAATGACGGACAAGTCACGATTTCAATTACTCCAATGGAAGCAAGGTTTGACATTGACAGCGAAGAACTGGCTGCTGTGGAGACAAGGCTTGTGAGTGAGCTTATGAACGGTGATAATATGCTGTATATCTGCGATCAGGCATACAGGGATTATCTCATGAGCGGCAATAATGCAGAATGTTTTGAAGAAGAATTCGATATGGCTGACCGGCCGCATCTTAAACAGGAAATTGGTTATGTTGATGATACGCTATATGTTTTGCGAAAAGAGCTTTATGAAAGAGAAGAGGACAACGCCGACAAGCGTATGGCTCATAATAATGCCGCAACTGTTTTTGAGGGAATCCGCGGAAATATAAGCGCGGAAGATATACAGAGAGTACGAGGCAATAATAATTAAATTTAAAACCGCAGCAAATAGATGTTCTATGTGCTGCGGTTGATTTTTTATTCAAAATCCGTCACATCAAAAAGAAAGTTTATGACGTCAATCATATCCTGAAGATCACGGTATGCGATTACATCATTACCGCATTCTTCAACAAGTGTTTTTATTTCATCTTTATATGCTCTAAGCCGAAAGTTGATAAACCCATCAACATTCATTGTATTTTCTGTTTCAAAAAAATCTGTAATTTTTGACTTAATGTACTCAAGATGTTCTAAACTGTATTTTCCGCTGATTATATTACAAACACTGTCATAGACAGCCATGCGTTCAAAGTCCGATAATTCTCCGAAAATCTCATCAATGTAGTTAAAAATTATTTTAGAACGGTACTTTGCAATAAGCCATCCTGCAATGGCTTCTGCAGTGCTTCCGCTTAAATGTTCACCGTCAAACATAAGACAGTCCCGATAGTTTTCGTCATCGGATACTTCATATATCTCGGAAATCTCTTTGAGATTTTCAAAATCATCAATTTTTTTGAGCTCATCGGATATATCCGCATTAGTTAAATTCAATTTCTTCACCTCCGGTAGATTATACTCCCGAAATCTTTGAGACACAAATCGCTTGCCTCAAAGTATTTTATTCCGCAAGAGCTAAGAAATTCATGGATTTGCTCAGTAATCTTACCTGTGAACACAACGGTATCATCTATTAGTCCCGATGCTCCTCCGATAAACCCATATTGATAGCCGTCAAGCAGAACGCTTCCCGGCTCAATCAAAAGAGTTTTTATATCAGATATTTCGCAAATCGTTCTGTATATACCTTTGTCCTCAGTAATAACTGTATTGTCATTGGCAACACATATATTGCATTTTGCATATCCCTGGTTCACATGGTGGATGATGTAACCATGTGATTTATAGTATTCAGCAATTATGGGTTCAACATATTTGGTATTACAGAAAATGTGCTTTCCTACTCTTGCTACATTGTATGCCGTGTCGCCGGGATAAGTGCCGGTCGGAATAGATGAACCTTTCAGGAGTTTGAATTTATTTTTTCCAAATACAGCATTGTAATATTCAAAACATTCAGGAACACAGATGGCAAAATCAGGAGATAAAAAATGAATTTGGATATCGGGATGTGTATTAAGCGGTACAGGAAGGTTTGTAAGCGGGAATGTATCAACAATATTTTTGCCACAATATTTGCCGATTCTGTTTTTAATTTCAAATGGCATTGATTTGTCTAAAATTATCGGCATTGCACTGCCTCCCTTAAAGTTTAAATCAAGACTATATTTTTTGTGATTTTGAATAGTTTTACCGACTTTTGCTTAAAATACCTGAGGTGATACCATATGTCAAACATCAACTGTTCAAATCCAAGCTGCGCTTTTATGAATGACGGAAAATGCTGTCTCGACACAGTAACCGTATACAGCAAAAAGTACGGAACCAGTGTGCTTTGCAGCAGCGGAGACAGCGAAGAAAAATCATGTCCGTATTATGTGGATAAAGTATAAAAATTAATTATTTAAAAAGTTCAAAGTGTAGTCGATAAATATTTCAGCGCCGAATTCAATGCACTTGTCTGAAACAATGAGCTTATCGCTGTGCAATGGATTTACGTCTTGTCCTGCCTCTGTACTGCCAAGCCAGAACAACGCTGAATTCTTGACATTAAGTGGCAGGTATGCAAAGTCTTCGCCTGCTGTTGTCGGATTTCCTCCGTATACGATGCTTCCGGCAAGATATTTTTCTGCTGAGCTTTTCAGATGCAGTATTGTATCTTCATCATTTATCAGCGGAGGGAAAAGTCTGTCAAATTTGTATTCATATTCAGCGCCGTACAGCTCACAAACAGACTTAACCGTATTCTCTATTTCTCTGTCAAGTCTGTCTCGTATTTCAAGACTGAATGAGCGTGCCGTTCCGCCGAGCGTTACCGTATCGGGGATAACGTTATATGCGCTGCCGGAGTTTATTGCACATACCGAGACAACTGCCGGTTCAAACGGGTCGATCATACGGCTTGTAATTGTTTGAAGAGCGGTTATGATTTCTGCAGCGATTACTATCGGGTCAATACATAAATGCGGCAATGCGCCGTGACCGCCTTTGCCTTTTATCTTAATTTCAAACTCGTCAGGACTTGAATATGCAGCACCTGACTTAAATCGCGCCTCGCCGACATTCAGTGATGGTTCTACGTGAAGAGCAATGCATGTATCAACCTTTGGATTTTCAAGGATTCCGGCATTTATCATGGGTTCTGCTCCGCCGCTTGTTTCTTCACCGGGCTGAAACATGAATTTTACGCAGCCCGAAAATTCATGCTTTAGGTTATTTAAAACTATTGCACAGCATAAAAGTATTGAGGTATGCACATCGTGACCGCAGGAGTGCATAATATTATCGCATTTTGATGAAAATTCGAGACCGGTGTTTTCTGATACGGGAAGCGCGTCCATGTCTGCGCGAATTAACACAGTCTTTAAATCATTGTTTGTTTTTTTAGTTCCGAAGATTTCAGCGAGGACACCCGTTCCTGCGATTTCCGAGGTATATTTTATCCCAAGTTCGTCCAGCTTTTTGCATATTAATTTTGAGGTGTTATATTCCATAAAAGACAGTTCCGGGTTTTCGTGCAGTGTATGACGTATGCTAATAACCTCGGATAAAACGGATTTTACCTGTTCTTTTATTGTTTGTTCAATATTGTTCATCGTATGATTCCTTTCGGTTGTATAGCTAAGTTTTTCATGAAGTACGCTGTGACGCCAGTGCTTGTTTGTATTCATTATACATATCGGTTTTATTTATCATCTCAATCATTGAATTTGGGGAAAGCCTGAGAGGAAGGTTTAACGCTTTGAGCACCGCACGGCGTAGATTCAGGCTGTCGGGCTTTCCTGATAGACCGTCGTTGTACAACTCAGCTTTGGTTAGGATATGCACCGGCTTTTGTTTTGAATTGTCAGATGTAAGCTTGCATAGTATATCGTGGAGAACTGAATCATCAATGCCTTCAACACCTAAAATTCCTTCTTTGCCCGGTTTGTCTTTTCTCCGTTCTTTACCGGGTACGGACGGTATATATGCGTGTTTAACAGTTCCGTTTCCGCCAATACATGATTTGATGTAGCTTCGGATTTTAAACCCTGCCTGATCCGAATCAGTCAGCAGTATTATACCAGTGGTTCGGGCAAGGCGCCTGATAGTGCTTATAAGCTCTGAGGAGCGGAATACCTGAAATCCTCCGGTACACAAAATCGGTGCATCACATAAGCGTTTTACGCGTTCTTTATCAAATTTTCCTTCTACTATAATGGTTTCTTTAATATGTATCATGACATAATTATATTTTATTTTGTGGTATTTGTCAATTACTGCATTTAGCTTGACTTAAATTATAGATTTGTGTATAATAAATTTCAGCAAAGGCTTTGTCAACATTACTCAGACAACTAAGTAATTTATTGACTCCAATAATCCGAGGACAATAGTGAGTTTGAGCATACACACACTGCGTGTGTGGTCATAGCCGTAAGGAGATATATTAAATGGAAGAAAAGACTTTATCCACTCTTGAATTCACCAAAATTCTCAAACAGCTTGAGGATTTTGCCAAGAATGATGATACAAAAAATATGATTAAGGACTTAAAACCATCGCCGTCATATCGTGAAGTAGAACAAATGCTGCTTGAGACTGATGCAGCGGTTACTATGTCGCTCAAGTTCGGAGTGCCTGAAATTCTGCGAATCGACAGCATAAAATCCTCGCTGAAGCGTCTGGATGTCGGCGGTGGTCTCTCTATACCTGAACTCTTGAATATAGCGCGTCTTTTGAAATGTGCGAGAAACTTGAAACGCTATACAGAAGAACAAACATGTATACTTTCGGGTTATTTTTCAGAACTTACTCCGAATAAGTTGCTTGAAGACAGAATAAGTACAGCTATTATATCAGAGGATGAAGTTGCAGATTCTGCAAGTCCGACTCTTGCCAATATAAGAAGAAAGATTAAAAATACAGGTGCAAAAGTCAAAGACAGCCTTGATAATATGGTGCGTTCAAGTCATTATCAGAAATATCTGATGGATAATATAGTTACTATGAGGAACAATCGATATGTTGTGCCTGTTAAGGCAGAGCACCGCTCTGATGTTCCGGGTATTGTTCATGATATGTCTGCCTCGGGAAGTACTGTATTTATTGAACCGTCAAGTGTTGTCAACGCAAATAATGAACTGCACGAACTGGAAATTAAAGAAAAGGCAGAAATTGACAAGATTTTATTTGACTTATCAAATGATGCGGCTGAGTTCTCTGAGGAACTTGGCTATAATTATAGTACGATTATTAATATAGACTTTATATTTGCAAAGGCAAAACTTGCTCTTGATATGAAGGCAATATGTCCTAAGCTCAGTAATAACTGCGAAATCAATATAATAAAGGGAAGGCATCCGCTGATTGACAAGAAAAAGATAGTGCCGATAGACGTGAATCTCGGCAAGAGTTTTGATACTCTGATTGTTACAGGTCCAAATACCGGAGGTAAAACGGTCGTGCTAAAGACGATAGGATTATTCTGTCTTATGACCCAGTCGGGACTTCATATACCGGCAAATGAAGAAAGCGAGATGCCTGTATATGAAGATATTTTTGCAGACATCGGCGATGAACAGAGTATAGAACAAAGTCTATCGACGTTTTCTTCACACATGAAAAATATAGTTCATATTGTGGATAATATAAAGTCAAATACACTTGTACTGTTTGATGAGCTTTGCTCAGGCACCGACCCGGTTGAGGGTGCTGCACTTGCTACCGCAATAATTGAGAGTATCAGAAAATCAGGAGCTAATGTGGTTGCAACTACGCACTACAGTGAACTAAAGCTGTATGCGCTTTCGACTTCAGGAATTGAAAACGCTTCGTGTGAGTTTGATGTTGAAACACTCAGTCCGACGTATAAGCTGCTGATAGGTATACCGGGAAAGAGTAATGCGTTTGCAATATCAAAAAAACTCGGTTTGCCCGATAATATAATTGATGATTCAAAAGACAGATTGTCAGATGAGAACATCAAGTTTGAGGACGTTCTCGGAAGTCTTGAAGAAAACAGGGCGTCAGCCGAGAAGGCAAGACAGGAACAGGAACGTATGCGCCGTGAAATAAAGACGCTTAAAGATGAGTTGCAAAAAGAACGTGACAAGATAGATAAAAAGAAAGACAAAATTTATGATAACGCCCGCGCGCAGGCGGATAAGATTATTAAGAAGGCACAACATGAAACTGAGGCAATGTTGGAAGAGCTTAACCGCCTGAGGAAAGAAAAACGCGACAAAGAAGCTGTGCGAGCAATGGAAGAAGTACGCAAGGAGCTAAAACTCAAGGAAAAGTCTAACGTTCGCCCAAAATCGCGGCAGAAACAAGGCGTCAAGTCAAACGTCAACCTTAATACCTTAAAACTCGGTGCAAACGTTCTTATTATTGACTTAAACGACAAAGGTACAGTACTTTCAATAAATAAGTCAAATGAAACCGCTGTAATTCAGGTTGGCATTATGAAAATTACATCAAGTATTGACAATTTGATTGTGCTTGAAGATGACAAAGGCGCTAAGCCGGAAGGTTATGCTGTGCCGAGAAAGTCAAAATCTGTAACGCTTAACGCAGAGCGGATCGGAAAGATGGAAGTTGACCTCAGAGGAATGACAATAGGTGAGGCCGAAGTTGAAGTGGATAAGTTCCTTGACGAGAGTGTTCTGAGCGGACTGTCAGAAGTCAGCTTGATACACGGTAAAGGCACAGGCGCATTGCGTGCAGGTTTGCACCAATATCTGCGTCATCATCCGCATGTCAGAAAGTATCGTCTAGGCAGATTTGGAGAAGGCGATTTGGGAGTTACCATTGTTGAACTTAAATAATTTTTGATTTTTTTCAAAAAGGTGTTGAATTTTAAGGGAAAAAATGATAAAATAACTAAGTTGACTATGATTTGTGTAAACTAATTGATTTAGGAGATATATTCGCATGTTGAAAAAGAAATGGATACTGAAGGAATTTGACAAAAACAGGGTTGTAGAAATCTCAAAAACTTTTAAGATTTCTCCGTTGACAGCTATTATACTCTATAACCGTGGAATTCGTGAGGATGAGGAAATCCGTGAGTTCTTGGAACGTGACCTCAATACAATGCACAATCCGTTCCTGATGAAGGATATGGATAAGGCGACAGAGAGAATTCATCAGGCTAAGAGTAATAACGAGAAGATTACTATATATGGTGATTATGATGTTGATGGTATAACCTCAATTGCAATACTTTATAAGTATCTTGAGAGTATGGGTATAGAGGTTGATTATTATGTGCCCGACAGAATGGTTGAAGGCTATGGCGTTAACCGTGACGCTCTTGATAAAATCCGAAAGAGCGGAACGTCACTTATAATAACAGTTGATACTGGTATTACTGCTGTCGAAGAAGCTGAATACGCTAAGTCAATTGGTCTTGATTTTATAGTGACCGATCATCATGAGTGTAAGGAAAAAATCCCTGATGTATATGCGGCAATCGACCCAAAGAGAAAGGATTGTCCTTATCCGTTCAAAAGCCTTGCGGGTGTAGGTGTTGTGTTTAAGCTTATTCAGGCACTTGATAAGAATGAATCACTTGAAAACCTGATGGACAAGTATGCAGATTTAATGTGCCTTGGTACGGTTGCTGATATTTCGCCTCTGATTGACGAAAACCGCGTTATAGTAACAGAGGGATTAAAGCGGTTTAAAACAACAAGCAATATAGGTCTCAGGGCATTGATTGACGTTTCAACAAACGGAAAGGCAATAACTACATCTACTATCGGATATACAATTGCACCGCGTATTAATGCCAGCGGCAGACTTGGCTGTGCTTCAACGAGTGTCGAACTGTTCCTGACAGAAGATGAAACTAAGGCTGCTGAGCTCGCGGATTCACTTTGCCATGAGAACACTCTAAGGCAGCAGACGGAACAGAAAATGTTTAAAGAAGCCCTTGATTATATTGAGCAACATCCTGAAATTAAGGATGACGATATACTTGTTATACCGCATGAAGATTGGCATCACGGTATTGTCGGTATTGTTTCGTCAAAGATTACCGAAAAGTATTATAAGCCTTCAATCCTATTTGCAGTGGACGGAGATTCCGCAAAGGGAAGCGGCAGAAGCATAAGCGGATTTAATCTGTTCGGCGCACTTGAACACAGCAGTAACCTGCTTGAAAAGTTCGGCGGACATGAACTTGCCGCAGGTCTTACCATTAAATCTGAAAATATTGAATCATTCAGAAAGGCAATCAACGACTATGCAAAGGGTAAAATTGAAGAAACAACACTGATTCCTACGATTTCACTTGATGCACAGATAAAGGTAACGTATATTACTATTGATACAGTTAATGATATTAATAAGCTTCAGCCGTTCGGTGTAAACAATCCGACGCCGTCTTTCTCTGTGCGTAATATAAAAATACACAGAATAAGTGTAATGAGCAACGGTAAGCACCTTCGTATGACGCTGTTCAAAGACGGTAAGTATCTTGATGCTGTCGGATTTGGTATGGGCGATTATTACAGTACATTCCAGGAGGGCGACTTTATTGACGTAGCATTTGCCCTTGATATAAATGATTATAAGGGATTCCAGAATTTGCAGATGATACTTAAAGATATAAGAATGACAGAAGTTACAAAATAAAATAAAAGGCTCCTTTTGGGAGCCTTTATAAATTAAAATCGGCAGGTGGAAATATGAAAGGCAACGATTTATCTACTTTGATTGAATTAATACGAAAGTATAATAAAACTGGCGACTTGTCAATGGTAGAGAAGGCGTATAATTTTGCCGTTGAAAAACACGATGGTCAAAAGCGCAAGTCGGGTGAACCGTTTGTTAATCATCCGATTCAGGTTGCGTCAATAATTGCTGAGATGGAGTTTGACGTGGATTCTGTGTGTGCGGCGCTCCTTCATGATGTGGTTGAGGATACCGACTGTACGCGCGATGATATAGTCCGCGAGTTTGGCGAGACTGTCGCTCTTTTGGTTGACGGAGTTACAAAACTTGATAAGATACCATATTCGTCAAAAGAAGAACAGCAGATTGAAACTCTGCGTAAGATGTTCTTTGCAATGGCAGAGGATATCCGTGTAATCGTTATTAAACTTGCCGACCGGCTTCATAATATGCGTACCATGAAGTATATGCGTGAGGAACGCCAAAGAGCAATTTCGCGCGAGACCCTTGAGGTCTATGCGCCATTGGCTCACAGACTTGGTATGTCGAAGATAAAAATGGAGCTTGAAGATTTGTCTCTGCGTTATATTGACCCAATCGGTTATTATGAAATTGTAGATAATATTGCTCAAAAGCGCGAGGAGCGCGAAAAGTATATAGGTGAAATTATTGAAATCCTTGAAAAGAAGCTGGACGAAATCAATATCAAAGCTCATGTTGCCGGCAGGGCAAAGCATTTTTACAGTATATACAGAAAGATGTTCATGCAGAACAAGACAATAGATGAGCTGTATGATTTGTTTGCGGTTCGTGTTATTGTGGATTCTGTGTCGGATTGCTATGCAGTGCTTGGTATGGTTCACGAACTGTTCAAGCCTGTTCCGGGCAGATTTAAGGATTATATAGCAATGCCAAAACCTAATATGTATCAGTCGCTTCACTCAACGCTTATCGGACCGAACGGAACATTGTTTGAGATTCAAATAAGAACATGGGAAATGCACCGGATTGCCGAGAACGGTATCGCTGCACACTGGAAGTATAAAGAGGGTAAGAGCGGCGCGAGCGACATGGACGAAAAGCTCGAATGGATAAAGAATCTGCTTGAGATCCAAAAAGAAAGC
>CAOKIL010000015.1 GCA_948468535.1 uncultured Eubacteriales bacterium | reverse complement strand
GTGTATAAGCTGAAAGCATATGATATGCCTGACGGAAAGGCAAGTCAGCTTGGAGAGTTTATCCCTAACCTGGTTGAAATTGGTGATAAAGATAATATTATGGGGATGATTGTAACAGATAGCTTTGACGGAGACATCATTTTCTGTTTTGAGAACGGAAAGATAGCAAGAGTTCCGCTAAAGTCATATGAGACCAAAACTAACCGAAAAAAACTTTCAAATGCGTTTTCAGTAAAATCACCGCTTGTAAAAATGTTTTATCTTGGAAGCGGTGAAGAAATTGACATAGTACTGTTTTCGGATAAAGGCAGAGCAGTTACGGTGAATACCGGCAGAATTCCGCTAAAGACAACGCGTTCAACTCAGGGCGTAAGTGTTATGACTTCCAAAAAGGACAGCATAGTCAGCAAGGCTGTAACAGCAGACATGGCAGAACTTAAAAATATTGAAAGGTTCAGAACCAAAACAATCCCTGCGGCAGGACCGCCGGTCAGAGATGAAGATAAGGGGATTGAACAGACGAAATTTTAGAATTAAATTTTCAGTAATATAAATATTATTAAAAAAGGTTGCAAAAATTTTAAAATTTGTTATAATAGTATTATATAATTCGGGAACTTTTTTTGGGATTATATCGTCATAAATAGTAAAAGAACATATCAAAGGCTGATTATACAACTTATATCGGTAATTAAATTAGATATATTTGCTATTTCATAAGGAGTGTGATTTATTTGAAAAAATTAATCGGACTATGTGCCGCTATATTAGTATCTATCAGCATTTTTGCAATGCCGACGGTTAGCGCCTACAGCTCGGTTCAAAAGGCGGGAGTATATGTAGGAGAGGCGCAGTATACTGATATTGTGACATATGTTAATCATTATGCAATTCCGTCCTGGATTGTAAACGGTTATCCGATGGTTGCTGTTGAAGATTTGGACAAGTATGGATTTGATGTTTTATGGGATGCGTCGGCACGCACTTTGCGTATATTCCGCAATTATGACAAGAAGTATCCAAATCCCATACCTGTATATTTGCCGGAGACTAAGCTGCTGGGTACTAAGCAGTGCGATGTTTATACATCGGATGTAAAGGTTTATGCAAATGATTATGAGTATCAAATGCAGGGGTTTTCTGCTATACAGGGTTATACCTTCATATATGTAGGTGATTTAACATCGCTGGGCGCAACAATGTATTTTGTAAGCAACAACAAAGCGGTTAATATCTGGATAGACGGTATGAATATTGCAGAGTATCAGAGACCTACCACGACAAAGGCTCCGACATATACAATACCTCAGGCGACTGCAAGCAGTGTTTCTTCAAGCGAGAGGGTTACATACTATGATTATATTGACTATAACATGCCTGACTGGGCAAGAGAGACTATAACAAAGTTGGTTAACAAAGGTTATATTGTTGGTGATTCATATGGCAGACTTCGTCTCACAGAAGAGGATTTAAGATATTATGTTGTAAACGACAGAGCCGGTATATACGGTGAATAAAATTTAATAATTGAAAAGCCTCCGTTATCAAAAACGGAGGCTTTTTGCAGTTATTCATTTGTCTCACGCAGCCTGTCAACTATGCTTTGTTTTTCAACTGATGAGAGTACAGGTATCGGAAGTAATATGCCTATTACAAGCAATATTGGAATTGTTATTATAAGCGGCAGCAGTGTAAATTGATATGAGAAGAACCACAAGGATTTTGCTATGGTATTGGCAAGCAATGCTGATGCTCCAACTCCCAACACAAGCGAGACTGCTCCTGCGCTTGTGGTGTACATAATCCCTTCAGCTATAAGCATTCTCCGAAGCTGTTTTGTGGTCATTCCTATTGACTGCAGCATTGCAAATTCACGCTTTCTTGTAAGTATGCTTGTAAGCATGGAATTTATGAAGTTCAGCGCTCCGATTAGTCCTATTATAAGGCTTAAAATTCCGCCGACAATAAGCACCATATTCCGCATGCCCTCGAATTCTTTTGCTCTTGTGTTTCTTGATGAAAATGCCATGGTTGGCTCGGCGTTTTCGGTGTAATTCTGTAAAAACGCGTCCATAGCCTCCTCCGAGCCGTCTTGGACGTCATATACATACATCATTGTACCCGGATTTTGAACCATTGTTTTATATACCTCGGCAGGCAGGTAATATGAATAGTCAAATCCTGTGCGGCAGGAATTTGTAAAAGTGTTTACTTCAACCTTTGCCATAACCTCGTATTGGTATTCGGTATATTCATTGTCTGACATTGTTTCACCGTCACCTCTGTTATTGCAAAGCGTTATAGTATCGCCTATGTCATAATGCGAGGTTTCCGGAATGGGATTACGGTTGTCGTCTGAATGTACGCCCTCTAAAATGTATTTTCCTGTTTTTAATTTTTCATAATCAATCTCGCCCTCAATTACATTCAAATTACCGAGAGGAAAATCCTCCAAGCCGTATACCGCGCAGAAGTAATTTCCGCTATCATCCTCGTTCACGCGCAGGTAATGAGTTTCTTTTCCGCTCGGCTTAACCCTGAAGCATTCCGCATCGCGTATATCAGCGAAAAAGCGTCCGCCCTCTTTAAAGCCGTTCTGCGCTTTAATCGCTGAAATCATACTTTCCGTTACCGTGTCCTCATCTCCTGTGTATCTATAGTTTACAAGACTTGCATGCGAAACAAGGAAATCAGTTTCCACAAAGGTGGATAAAAACTTATCCATATCAAAGCCGATACTCAGCGTGTAAATCGTATTAAACAGTACAAGCGACAGTGCCATTGAAATTACAACAAGCGTTGTGCGTTTTTTATTCCGTCCCAGATTAGCCGCCGCCATGCCGCTGATTTTTCCGCCATTTCTGGATTTTCTGTTTTTCTTTCCTGTATTTGTATTGTCCGTATAGCGCACAGCCTCAATAGGCGATACACCTGCCGCAATACGCCCCGGCTTTGCCGTGCTTATCGCTACGGTAATCAGCGCGAAAACCGTGCTTCCGACAAATATAACCGGGTTCGCGCTTGTGGTAAAGTTCGCGCCTGCAAATGAGCTTTGGTTCATAATCAACGGAACAATTGCAGTGCCGATAAAATATCCCGCGACAAGTCCGATTGGAATACCGATAACTGACAGAACAAGCGCCTGACGGCGGATAATCTTTTTAATTTGCTTACCCGTCGTTCCGATTGTTTTTAATAAGCCGTAGAAACGAATGTCCTTAATAACGGAAATCTGGAAAATATTATAGATTATCAGATAACCCGTAAATATTATAAAAGCAAGAGCCGCCAATACAGCCGAGACAGTCGGTAAGTCCAAATCAAAGTTACTCGACATATAAGACCAATTTATATTAGATGTAATGTAATTTTGCGCGTTTTCGTCCATTGAATAGCCACTTTCGGTTATTATACGTTCCAGCTTGCTCTCCAGACCAAACGAATTTTTAAACATAACATAGCTGTTTATAACGCCTGTATATTCATAGTTTTCATAATAGCTGTTATACAGCTCGTCAATGTGCGCGTCCACATACGCCTTTGAAACCGCCATAATTGACGCCATATCAAAGGTCGGGTCAGCCTCCCACCAGCCTGATAACACAAACTCGCGCTCGACAATTTCACCGCCGTGAATTCTCATTTTAAATGTTACACTCGCACCAACTTCCTCGGGAAGTCCGAGCATTTTCATTGCCCGCGTGTCCATTATTATCTCGTTTTCCGATTCGGGCTTGCGTCCGTGAGTGGGAGTGCAGAAGCCAAGCTCCATTCCGACGTCGTTCATATAAAAAATTTCGGCGTGACGCTTTAATAGTTCATCGCTTATAACCTCATCGCATATCATTCTGTTATATGAAATTCTGTCAATAAGCGGGTGGTCTTTTATAGCGTCATACTGTTCCTCGGTCATATACTTTAAATACGCCATACCGTCGCCGCCCGCCTGACGCATAGTCTGTTTCTGGATATTTTCAATCATTCCGCTGCCGACCGTGAAAAGCGCGGTAAAAAGTATTGCCGTAAGCGCGATTGCAATTACCGCTATTACATTTCTTGATGCATTTGCCCTGAAGCTTCTGTTCGACAGACGGCGGATTGTTTTTTTACTGTTTACATTAAGCATTATTATCACCTACAATTCTGCCGTCCTCTATTCTGATTATACGGTCCGCCGTCTGCGCGATCTCCTCATTATGCGTAATCATAACGATAGTCTGCGAGAACCTTTCGCTCGTAATCTTTAAGAGTCCCATAACATCAAGACTTGTTTTGCTGTCAAGGTTGCCCGTCGGCTCATCAGCAAGAATAATCGCGGGCTTTGATGCGAGAGCGCGCGCAATTGCCACTCTCTGCTGCTGACCGCCCGAGAGCTGATTGGGCAGGTTGTTTACCTTTTCGGTCAGTCCGAGCGTTTCTATAATATTGTCGATATGCTTTTTATCTAGCCTGTTTCCGTCCAGTTCTATCGGGAGCACAATATTTTCATATACGTTAAGCACGGGCACAAGGTTATAGCTCTGAAATATAAAGCCTATCTTGCGTCTGCGGAAAATCGTCAGCGCATCATCCTTTAGAGAAAATATGTTTTTGCCCTCAACCTCAACGCTTCCGCCGGTCGGTCTGTCAAGACCGCCGAGCATATGCAGAAGCGTTGATTTTCCGCTTCCCGACGTTCCTACAATTGCGGCGAACTCACCGTCCGCAACTGATAAATTAACGCCGTCAAGCGCTTTTACGGTCGTATCGCCGCTTCCGTAATATTTTTTTAAGTTTGTAGTTTTTAAAATATCCATAGTGTGACATCGCTCCTTATATAATAAAAATAGTGTATGTAATATATTATCACATACACTATAATACATCATAAATCTTTCTATATTCTTTCTGAAAACTTACACTTCTGAAAGATTTTATTTTTTAGGGAGAAATACTGAAAAAACAGAACCTTTGGAGACTTTGGATGCAACTTTTATATATCCGCCTTCTTTGGTTATAATTTCTCTTGAAAGATACAAACCGATACCTACGCCGCTTTCATCGCTTACTGACGGCGAGCGGTAAAAGCGCGTAAAAATATTTGCGGTTTCATCCTCAGAAATACCTATTCCCGTATCTGATATATCAATCCTTGCAAACATTTCGTAGTCTTGTGCGGAGATTGTAACTTTTCCTCCGCGCATAGTATATTTTATTGCATTATCTATAATATTTGATATCGCTTCGATTGTCCATTTAAAGTCAAATACTGCAATAATATCAGGTATATCATCAATGATAAGTTTAATATTCTTCTTATCTGCCGCCGCTGTACAGTCAATACCGTAAATCAACTCTTTAATGCTGTGCTTATTAGGAACGAGTGAAAAGGCGCCGTTTTCAAGCCGTGAGATTTTTATCAGCGATTGGATAAGAAAATTGAGTTTTTCGGTTTGACTCTCAATCTGAAAAAGTAGTTCTTTTGATTTCTTACTTGTTTGCTGAGCCTCTCTTAGTAATTGCGTGTAAAGCAGAATGTTTGAAATCGGCGTTTTTGTTTGGTGTGATATATCGCTCACCAGTGTTTTAATAGAATTGCGCTCTGCATTTATTTTGTTTTGCGCTGTTTTGCCGGCCGAAATATAACGGTACATCTTTGTCTCAATCTTAGATAGTTTTTCTTCAGTGAAGTTGCTTTCTGAAAAAACGCCGTCAATTGCGCTGTCAAGCATTTTATCCGCGGATTTTAATATCCGAGAGGTTCTAAAGTATATTACTGCCGAGAAAATTATAAGTATAAAGACAATCACGCTAAACACAAAATACATAATCAAATCTCCCACATATAACCTATGCCGTATATGGTCTTTATAGGTGCGCCCGGCAGTTTTTCGCGCAGCCGTCTAACTGTAACCGAAAGCGCATTTTCTTCAACAAACTCCGCTCCGTCGGACCACACGCGATCGATTAGCATTTCGCGGGACAGTGTTTTGCCGCAGTTTTTCACAAACAGCTTTAAAAGTTTTTGCTCTGTTTTGCTGAGTTCTACTGCTGAACTGTTCGCAGAAAACGTCATTGCGTCAAAATCAAAAACAAATCCGTCCTGTCTGAACACATTTTGCTCAGATTCTTTTCTTCTTATCACTGCGTTCACTCTTGCTCTAAGTACCGCAAGTGAAAACGGCTTTGTTATATAGTCGTCCGCGCCGCTCTCCAGACCCGTTACAATATCTATTTCCATATCATTTGCGGTCAAAAATATAATCGGAACATTGCTGGTTCTGCGTACCTTTCGGCAGAAGTCAACGCCGTTTCCGTCGGGCATATTTATATCAAGAATAATCAAATCTATAGTTTTGTCAAGCAAACTGTGCGCTTCAGCAATACTGTAGGCCTGTACGGTATCATCAGCCCCCAGCGATAATGCTATACCGTTGTTCAACGATTTATCATCTTCTGCGATTAGAATTTTCATAAAACCTTCTCCTGATTTTTTATTGCAACTATATTATAAAACGATATAACAAGCGTGTCAATGAAGCCAACTAAATATTTATAAAAATTTTATTATAATAAAATTTTTTTGAAAGTATTTCCGGTTCTCTTAATCGTGAGCTGGACGCATAATCCTGTAAAGGCTCCTGTTATTATTCCGGCAATTATCAGATACGGAAGATAGAAAAATATACCGACAGTCATTGTTATCAGGGCAGCAACGGCGATTTGGATTGTGTTGTGAATAACTGCGCCGATAACGCTGACTGCCCAAAGGTTCTTAAACGGAAGATATTTAAGTAAAATCGTTTCGGCAGTCAGGCAAAGTATTCCGCCGGACATGCTGTATAGAAGCGTCATAATCTGACCGCTGAAAATGCTGCCCATTGTTACTCTGAGTATAAGTATAATAAATGCGTCTTTAGGTCCCATAATGACAAGTGCAAAAAGTGTGATAATATTTGAAAGACCGAGTTTGATTCCGGGAATAGCGGTAAGAGGAGGAATTTGGTTTTCAATCACAAATATAGTTAGTGCAATTGCTGTAAGTACGCTTATTGATACCAGCCGTTTTAATTTTATTCTCATATTTTTTCTCCTGAATTTAAAATTATCTGCCTGTAACAGTATCAACCTCGGAGTGGGTTTGACAGTTGCTTTTTATAATTCTCACGACTAACTTGTGCGGCAGACACACGATGGGGTATACTTCATTTTGAATTCTGCCCTGCTTGACGCAGAGCTTGTCGGGGCAGTCAGCTTCTGATATTGAGATTGCGTTATGTTCTATATGAACGGTATTTGTTCCGCCGTCCTCTGATGTGATAATTATATCCTGCGGTTCGGTAACGGCGTTTAAGTTTACTGTTTTAACAATAGTTCCGTCACGGACAATCTCTGCAATAACAGAGTTGTTGGATGAAAAATTATTAATAAAGTAAATTATCGCTGCCGCTAAAATTATGATTACAGCGAAGGTTATTATAAATACTCGGTTTTTCATATTCAGTTTGTCTCCAAATTATTAGAATACAGCTTATCATATGCGGTGATTTTTATTGTGGTTATGGGGATAATTTTATATGTTTTTGTTGCTTTTGTCAAGATTTTGCAGAGCATATTGAAATCTTTTGTTATATTTCCTCTTTAATTAGGTCTTGTCTTAATTTGACGAAAATGATATACTATTATATGATTAGAAGTATGTAAAATGCTTCTGTCAAAATTAAGATGTGATGTTTTAAAATATATCTAAAATAATGTCTTGCACATTTTGGATGTAAAAATTAGGAGATGCGGTTTAATAATGAATTATACTATGCTTACTGATTTTTATGAAATTACTATGGCTAACGGTTATTTAAAATGCGGTATGGGCGATAGAATTGCATATTTTGATATGTATTTTCGTCAGGCGCCTGACAGAGCAGGTTTTGCTGTTATGGCAGGTGTTCAGCAGCTTATTGAATATCTTGAAAACTTGGAGTTCAGCAAAGAGGATATTGAGTATCTTCGCTCAAAGAACATGTTTTGTGACGAGTTTTTGGATTATCTCGCAGCATTTAAGTTTGAATGTGACGTTTGGGCGGTGCCGGAAGGTACGCCAATATTCCCGAACGAGCCTATTGTGACGGTTAGAGGTCCTATAATACAGGCTCAGTTTGTTGAAACAATGATTTTGCTGACAGTCAATCATCAAAGTTTGATTGCAACAAAGAGCAGACGTATTGTCAGTGCGGCAAGCGATATACCGGTTATGGAGTTTGGTTCAAGACGCGCACAGGGATATGACGGCGCAATTTATGGCGCGAGAGCTGCATATATAGGCGGAGTTGCCGGAACGGCATGTACTATATCCGATCAGATGTTTGGGATTCCGGTGCTCGGTACAATGGCACATAGTTGGGTTCAAAGTTTTGACAGTGAATATGAAGCATTCACGGCATATGCAAAGTGCTATCCTGAAAACTGTACTCTTTTGGTTGATACTTATAATGTATTAAAGAGTGGTGTACCGAATGCTATACGAGTGTTTAACGAGGTCTTAAAACCGCTGGGTATTACAAACTGCGGTATACGCATAGATAGCGGCGATATAACTTATCTTTCAAAAAAAGCGCGGATTATGCTTGATGAAGCCGATTGGGAAAGTGCAAAAATATGCGTTTCAAATTCTCTTGATGAATATATAATACGCGACATATTGCAGCAGGGAGCAAAGATTGATTCGTTCGGCGTTGGAGAAAGGCTTATCACATCAAAGTCAGAGCCTGTTTTCGGCGGAGTATATAAGCTTGTTGCAACAGAGGAAGACGGTGAAATCACACCAAAGATAAAGATAAGCGAGAATGTTCAAAAAATTACGAATCCGTATTTTAAAAAGGTAATGCGTTTGTATTCTAAAGAGAACGGAATGGCAATAGCTGATGTTTTGACAGCTTATGATGAAGTAATTGACGAAAACGAGCCTTATGAAATTTTCGACCCGCAGCATACGTGGAAGCGCAAGATGGTTACTGACTTTAAAGCGGTTGAGCTTCAGGTTCCTATATTTAAAAGCGGCAAGTGCGTATATAAGTCGCCTGAACTTCATGAGATAAAGGAACACGCTGAAAGTGAACTTGCGCTTATTTGGGATGAGGTCAAGCGTTTTGAGAATCCTCAGACTTACTATGTGGATTTATCGCAGAAGCTCTGGGATATAAGATATGAGCTTTTAAAAGCCAATAATAACTAAATTAAAATGACGGCGCGATGCGCCTTATTGAAATAAAAAAGTGAATTTTATATGAATTTTATAATAGAAAGGTGCAAAAGAAATGCAACAAAATCCTGTGGAGTCATATAATCTTGGCAGACTTGGAATTATCGGTATGAACGGCTGTGAGGATATAGCCGAAAAGGTAAACGCTCACCTTAAAGCGTTTAATAAGGACAATGAGTCTAATATTGACAGCTTTTTAATCCCCACGAATTGTCCGAGGTTCGGCACAGGCGAGGGTAAGGCTGTTATATCACATTCTGTCAGAACATATGATATTCATATTATTGTTGACCCGTTTAATTATGGTGTTACATATAATATGTACGGAAAAGAGCATCCAATGAGCCCTGATGACCATTATCAGGACTTAAAGAGAGTTATTTCGGCTATAGGCGGTAAAGCAAAGCGTATTACCGTTATCATGCCGATGCTCTATGAGGGCAGACAGCATAGAAGAATTGCACGAGAGTCTCTTGACTGCGCAATGATGCTTCAGGAATTGGGCAATATGGGAGTTGATAATATTCTTACGTTTGACGCTCATGATTCGAGAGTTCAAAATGCGATTCCGCTCAGAAGTTTTGAAAATGTTCGTCCTACATATCAGATGATTAAGGCGTGCCTTAACTATAATCCTGATATTATTCTTGACAGCGAAAACACGCTTATTGTATCGCCGGATGAGGGCGCAATGGGTAGATGTATGTACTATTCATCGGTTCTCGGTATGGATCTCGGAACCTTCTATAAAAGAAGAGATTATTCAAAAATAGTAAACGGCAAAAACCCGATTGTTGCTCATGAGTTCTTGGGCAAGGATATTACTGACAAGAATGTTATTGTGGTTGATGATATGATTGCGTCGGGCGAGTCAATGATTGATGTTGCGCGTGAGCTCAAAAAGAGAAATGCAAAGAGGATTATTGTGTTCTCGACTTTTGGTTTGTTTACAGAAGGCGTTGATAAGTTCAACAAGGCTTATGAAGAAGGTCTGCTTGACGCGGTATTTACAACAAACCTTGTTTACAGACGGCCTGAACTCAGTAACTGTGAGTGGTATCATGAGGTTGATATGTCTAAGTTTATCGCGCTTATTATCAAAAAGATAAATGAGGACAAGTCTATAAGTGAACTGCTTACACCGATTTGCAGGATTAATAAAATTCTTGATAAGTATAAAAACGGCGGAAAAAACTAATTTAAATAACAAAATACTATGAAAAATAACATTAAATCAGAAAACAAACATATCAGTCTTGAAGAAATGCAGAAACAAAGTGACTTTATAGCAAAGGTCAGCACCGTAAATGCACAGAAAGAAGCCGTGCCGAGAGCTTTTGTGGAGACATACGGATGCCAGCAGAACGAGAGTGATTCAGAAAAGATTAAGGGAATGCTTTTGGATATGGGATATGAGATGTGCAGCGATACAGGTTCGGCAGATCTGGTTCTGTATAACACCTGTGCTGTACGCGAGAATGCTGAACTCCGTGTATTCGGCAATCTTGGTGCGCTTAAACATCAAAAGCGCAGGAAACCTGATATGTTAATCGGTGTATGCGGCTGTATGATGCAGCAGGAACATATAGCTGATACAATAAAATCAAAGTATAAGCATGTTGATATGGTTTTCGGTACTCATGCGCTCTATCGTTTTCCGCAGATTTTAAGCGAGGCAATGGAAAATCAGCGTGTGTTTGATATCGAGGATGAGTCGGGCTCAATTTTTGAGAATATTTCAGTCCAGCGCGACAAGCCGCCGCTTGCTAAAGTACCAATAATGTATGGCTGTAACAACTTTTGTACATACTGTATTGTACCGTATGTCAGAGGAAGAGAGCGCAGCCGAAACGCAGAGGATATACTAAACGAATGCCGTGCTGTTGCTGATGCCGGGTACAAAGAGATTATGCTGCTAGGTCAGAATGTGAACTCATACAGCAATGATCTGAGTGATGGCTTAAAGTTCCATGAGCTTCTCCGTGAGGTATGCAGAATTGACGGTATTGAAAGAGTTAGGTTTATGACAAGCCATCCAAAAGACATTTCGGACGAGCTGATTCAGACAATGGCAGAGGAAAAGAAGATTTGCAAACAGCTCCACCTGCCGATTCAATCGGGCTCAGACAAGGTGCTCAGCGATATGAACCGCAGGTATACAAGAGCTCAGTATCTGGAGAAGCTCGCAAAGGTTCGCAGGGCTATGCCGGATATAGTTCTGACAACAGATATAATAGTCGGATTCCCGACAGAAACTCAGAATGACTTTAATGAAACATTAAGTGTGCTTAAAGAAGCTGAATACGATATGATATTTTCATTTATATATTCAAAGCGCAGAGGTACGCCGGCAGAGAAATTGCCTGACAGCCTGACAGACGAGCAAAAGCATAAAAACTTTGATGAGATGTTAAAGGTTCAAAATGAGATTTCAAAGCGTAAAAATGATGCTTACGTCGGCAGGACTGAGGATGTTCTCGTAGAGGGCGTGAGCAAAACAAATTCCGAAACGCTGACAGGCAGAACCGAGGGCGGAAAAGTGGTTAACTTTTCTTATTTAAGCAGCGGTCTGCAAGCCGATGAGCTTATCGGAACGATTCAGAAAGTGAAGGTAGTTCAAGCACAGACATGGTCTTTGCTTGGTGAACTTTAATATAAGGAGAATAAAATGACAAATAAAGAAGCAATATTTGAAAAGGCAAGAGAACTCGGTGAACTTATACAGATAAGCCCGATTAAGCAAAAAGCTGATGAGACAAGTCAAAAGCTGCTTAGTGATGAAACCGCAAAGAACTTGATTGACGGTTACAACAGGACCAGAGAAGAAAAGATGATGGAGTTCAAAGACAAGCAGCCAACGCCTGAAGAGGCACAACAGGCAAACAAGTTCCTTCAGGATGAGTTTGAAAAGATAGCCTCGAACGAAGTTATAAAAGAATACCTTGAAGCCGCAAGAGATTATGAGATGCTTCTAGGTCAGATGGACAGCATCCTAAAGCATTTTATCGTAGGTGAAGAAGAACATAACTGCAGCGGTTCATGCTCTACCTGCGGAGGTTGTCATTAATTTTTAAAGAATTCGGTGCGAAATGGGAGTGAAACCGATGATAATAGACAGAGAAAAGTTAACACCGATGATGCAGCAGTATTTTGCTGTTAAGGATTGTTATCAGGATTCAATTCTTATGTACAGGCTCGGTGATTTTTATGAGATGTTTTTTGACGACGCAATAACTGCGTCTAAGGTTTTGGAAATAGCTCTGACAGGTCGTGCCTGCGGACTTGAGGAACGTGCGCCAATGTGCGGCGTTCCTTTTCATTCGGTAGACAGTTACATAACCAAACTTGTTGAACACGGTCATAATGTTGCCATTTGTGAACAGGCAGAGGATCCGGCAGAGGCAAAAGGGCTTGTAAGCCGTGAGGTTGTCAGGGTTGTTACTCCGGGGACAATAATGGATACAATGGCTCTGGATGATCAGAAGAATAATTATTTATGTGCGTTTTGCAGAGATGAAAGTTCGGTCGGACTTTCATTTGTTGATATTACCACAGGCGAAGTATTTGTCGGGTATTACGCCGGCTTAAATATGGAAAATGAGATTATGAATGATTTGGTTAGATTCTCGCCGACTGAGATAATCATGAACCTTAGGGCGTATGAGGATTCAAATTATGTAAGTATGCTAAAACAGAAGTTTAATTGCTTTATCCGTAATTATTACGACTGGGCTTTTGAATTGAAAGGCTCAGAGAAAAACATTGAGAGTCAGTTTGGTGACTTGTCTAAAACAGGTCTTGTCTCAATGACTTCCGCAGTATGCAGTCTGGGCGGAATGCTGGAGTTTTTAAAGGATACACAAAAGACAGAACTCAGCAACTTAAAGGATATCGATGTGCTGTTTGATGAAGAAACAATGCAGATTGATATGTACAGTATGCGTAATCTTGAAATAACAGAGACAATTCGCGGACGCAGCTCAAAAGGAAGCCTGCTTTCAGTACTTAACCGAACAAAGACTTCAATGGGCGGCAGACTTATGCGAAAGATGATTACTGCTCCTTTAATAAAGCGTATACCGATACAAAACCGATTGTATGCGGTTGATGAACTTTTGAAAAACGCAATGCTGCGCGAAGAGATAATTGATATATTAAAAGGGATATCGGATATAGAACGTATATCGACAAAGATTACATATAAGACGGCAAACTGTCAGGACTTGATAGGGCTTAAAAATTCGTTTGAAAGGCTGCCGGAGCTTAAACAGTGTCTTTCACGGTGTGAAAGCAAGCTTTTGGCTTCTCAGCTTAAATCGTTCAGTGATCTTAGAGGATTATATGAGCTTATTGACAGTACTATTGACGAAAAAGCTCCCGTGTCACTCAGAAACGGGAATATGATAAATAAAAGCGTGAACGAAGAACTCGACAGATTGCGTAACTTGTTGGAAAACGGCAGAAATTGGCTCATTGACTTAGTTGAACATGAGAAAGAAGCCAGCGGAATAAAAAATATGAAACTGGGTTACAACAAAGTTTTTGGTTATTATATCGAGGTCAGCAAGCTTAATGCGGATAAGGTTCCGGATTATTTTATTCGCAAACAAACTCTTGTAAATGCCGAGCGTTATGTAACTCCGAAGATAAAGGAGTTAGAAGATGAAATATTAAATGCAGATACAAAAGTGACAGATATAGAGTATAATATATTCTGTGAGGTTCGTGATAAAGTGGCTGAGCAATATGATACAATACGAAGCACCGCATCTGTTATAGGGCTTGTTGATGTGCTGTGTTCGCTTGCCTCAGTTGCAGAGAAAAACGGCTATGTGATGCCTAAGATTAATGATTCAGGCAGGATTGTTATTAAGGGCGGCAGACATCCGGTTGTTGAGGCTATAAACAGGTCAAATATATTTATTCCGAATGATACAGTGCTTGATGATGAATCTAATCAGGTTGCAATTATTACAGGTCCGAATATGGCAGGTAAGTCTACATATATGAGACAGGTTGCGGTAATTGCGCTCATGGCACAGATGGGGAGTTTTGTGCCGGCATCATCCGCTGAAATTGGTATTGTGGACAAGATTTTCACCAGAGTCGGAGCATCGGATGATTTGAGCTCAGGTGAGAGTACCTTTATGGTCGAGATGAAGGAAGTTGCGTATATCTTAAATAACGCAACAAAAAAAAGCTTGATTATTCTTGACGAAATTGGCAGAGGAACAAGTACATTTGACGGATTGAGTATAGCGTGGGCTGTGGTTGAACACATAGCAGACGTTAAAAAGTGCGGAGCAAAAACATTGTTTGCAACACATTATCATGAGCTGACCGAACTTGAGGATACGATTTCTAATGTAAAGAACTACTGCATAGCCGTAAAGAAACGAGGGGACGATATAACGTTTCTGAGAAAAATTATCCCTGGCGGAGCTGACGAGAGCTACGGCGTTGAAGTTGCGGCTCTTGCCGGTATTAAAAAGTCAGTAATCAAGCGTGCAAAAGAGATTGCAGGGATTCTTGAAAGCCGTGACAAAAAGCAGGTAAATACAGTAGATATAAAAACGAATAATCCAAACAGCAGTAATCAAAATGGATTTGAAGAGCAGTTTGACTTTTTTGCCGCCGCGGACAACGAGGTTATTTCAGAACTCAAACAGATTGACTTAAATACGATAACCCCGGTTGAAGCGCTGACAAAATTGTTTGACCTTCAGGCAAGAGCCAAAAAGTTATAGAAGATTAGTTTATTAGCAGGGTGGTGATTTGATTGGACAATTCAAAAATCAGAATTCTTCCGTCAGATGTCGCAGATAAGATTGCGGCAGGAGAGGTTGCAGAGCGTCCGTCGTCAGTTGTTAAGGAACTTGTAGAAAATGTATAGACGCAGGAGCGGATAAAATAACGGTTGAAATCAAAAACGGCGGCATAAAGCTGATACGTGTTGCAGATAACGGCAAGGGTATTCCGCCGGAAGAGGTGACGACTGCATTTTTACGCCATGCAACGAGCAAGCTGCGTGATGCAGACGATTTGTTTAAGATTTCAACTATGGGTTTTAGAGGCGAGGCTCTGGCGAGTATATGTGCGGTTGCAAAAGTCAGTATAATCACAAAGACTGCTGAAAACGAAGTCGGAGTACATTATACAGTTGATCACGGAATATGCGGTGAGGCGGATGAAATTGCATGTGCAGACGGAACGATTATGGCGGTTGAAGATTTATTTGCCAATGTTCCGGCACGAATGAAGTTCTTAAAACGCGACAGCACCGAGGCGGGTTATGTGTCAGATCTTATGACAAGACTTGCTTTGTCTAAGCCTGAAATTGCTTTTGATTATATTTGTGATGGAAAACATATGTTTAATACAAGCGGTGACGGAGACATAAAGAATGTAATATTAAAGGTATATGGACTCAAGTTTGCCCAAGCGGTTCTAACTGTTGACTATAGAGAAGAAGGGGTTCATATAAGCGGAGTTATCGGAAAACCCGAAATATCTTTTGGCAACAGAACAAAGCAGACGCTTTTTGTAAACGGCAGATATGTTAAAAATCATGTGGTATCAAAGGTTGCGGAGGAAGCATTTAGAAACTCAATAATGGTCGGCAAATTCCCTTTCTTTGTACTTGAAATCAATATGCCCCCTGAATTAGTTGACGTCAATGTCCATCCTGCAAAGACAGAGGTCAAATTTGCCAATGAAAAGTCACTTTATGACATAGTGTATCATGCTGTAAAGAATGCTATTTACGGCAGTATGCCAAAACCTGCGTATACATCGATAAATAATCTGCCGCAAAAGTTCGGTGATAATACAAAAGGTGCAGAGAGTAAAATTAAGTATAATACACCAAAACAATTAAGCGATAGCCGTACTTTAAGGCTTAGTGATTCACAGTGCGGATTAGCGGCTGAGGTTGTAAATGATTATATAAATTACACGAAGCCTAAAACAGATATATCTGATTCAGCGGTTAATATAAGTACAAAAAGTTTGGATGATATAATTTATTCAGATAGCAGTAATACTGATACAAGAAAAAATAATACGGCTTATGCTGACAATGACGTTAATAATAAATTCGGTAATTATGAGCAGATTTATTTTCAAAATGACAAAAGTGTTTCAGAGAACGAGGTGTTCAGCGACAGAAGCACAGGTACAGAATTTCTTTCGGACTATCGAATTATAGGACAATTGTTTAACACATATGTGTTGGTTTGTCAGCATGACAAACTGTACATGATAGACCAGCATGCTGCACATGAGAGAGCAAGATTTGAAAGTTTAAAGCGTTCATATTTTGAAGGTGAAAGAATGTCGCAGGTGTTGTTATCTCCTGTAGCGGTCAACCTTAGTCATGTTGAGTATGATGCGCTTATGTCAAATATTAAAGACTTTGAAAGATTTGGTTTTAAGTTTGAAGAATTTGGGACAAATACTGTGATTGTAAGCGAAACACCTATTATTGCCGCTGATGATGAAATCAGGGATTTGCTTCTTGAACTTGTGAGTGCGTATGTTGATAATATTCGTCATCCGATAGCAGATTTTGAGGAAAGAGCACTTGACATGATTTCATGCAAGTATGCGATTAAAGCAAACGATAAACTCTCGATGTCAGAAATGACTGAAGTTGTTAATCAAGTAAATGACCTATACTCAAAGGGAATAAAGACTTGTCCGCACGGACGCCCCGTTGTGGTGGTGCAGACAAAGCATGAAATAGAAAAAATGTTTAAACGCATAGTATAGTTGCTGAGGTAGACAGTATAATGGATGAAAATACAAAACCAAAAATTTATGGAGTAATCGGACCAACGGCGTCAGGCAAGACAAAATACGCGATAGAGATTGCAAAAAAACTTGATGGTGAAGTGGTTTCCTGTGATTCTATGCAGATATATAAGCATATGGATATCGGAACAGCAAAACCTTCAAAAGAGGAGATGCAAGGTATACCGCATCATATGATTGACATTGCCGAGCCATGGGAGAATTACAGCGTGGCAAAGTTTGTGCAGAATGCAAGACTATGTATTGATGATATTGTGGCACGAGGCAAGTCACCGATTTTGTGCGGCGGAACAGGTCTTTATTTTGACAGCGTGATTAAAAATATTGATTTTACTGATAATGAAAGCGACCCTGAATATCGCAGACAGCTGCAGCAGGCTGCTGATGAAAATGGGAGCGGCTACGTTCATGATATGTTGCGAAAAGTTGATCCCAAATCAGCGGATGCAATACATCCCAATAACTTAAAAAGAGTAATCAGGGCGCTTGAAATTTATAAAACAACAGGGTATACCAAAACAGAGCTTGATAGAAGGTCTGTAAGAGATACAATTTATGATGCGGAGATTTACGGTCTTGAAAGACCGAGAGACGAACTGTATGAGCGTATAAACAGACGCGTTGATATAATGTTTGCCGGCGGACTTTTAGACGAGGCCAAGCATTTGCTTGAATCAGGAATAAGCCGTGATGCAACGTCGATGCAGGCAATAGGATATAAAGAACTGATAGAATATTTTGACGGGTATTGTACTTTAGCGGAGGCTTCTGATAAAATTAAACAGAAATCAAGAAGATATGCCAAGCGCCAGCTAACGTGGTTTAAGAGAAATAAAGATATAATATGGCTGAATATGTGACGGGACGGATTACATATTCAGTCTTTTGTTTTACAATTAAGTTACAGTTTGGCAACAAGTCTTTGTTTGATATTTACATGACAATTTTAACGTATTATAATTATGTTAAATGTAGATTGGATATGTATGGTTAGATGCTATATAACGGTAAGATTACTGTTTGTTATGATTGGAGGTAGTCTTTTATGGCAAAAACTACTGACAATTCAAATACAAGATATGAAAAGAGACGAAAGAGAGAACTCAAAAAAAGATTGTTTCTAATACCGAAGCTTTTTTTTGTGTTTGCTGCGTTTTTTTTGATAATAAGTATTTTTTTCAGAGCAGGCAACTCGGTTGAAACGTTTACGGCGCTTAAAGGCAGCATTGAAGAATATGTGCTTGCCGATGGTTATATTTTTAGAGACCAGGAGCTTGTTACCTCAAATATTGACGGTTATCTTGAATGTAATGCAAAAGAAGGACAGAGAGTCAATGAAGGCGATGTTGTATCAACAGTGTATAACGGTCATGTTGACCCTGCTGTTACTGAAAGGATAAGCTCAATTAAATCTGAGATTGAAAAGTTAGAAAATAGCAAGAGCGAAGCGGATGTATATTCGGCAAGTCCGGTAAGAATTGAGCTGAATATTGCCGATGAGGCGCAGACGCTGACTCAAATCCGCGAGAATAAAAGATTTGACGATATAGAATCTGAGAGAGAAATCATAAACAGCTACATTGGAAAGAAGCAAGCTGCGTTGGGTAACGGTAAGTCTGACGAAGAAAAACTGTCGGATCTGAGCTCAGAGCTTAGAGAACTTGAAAATAGTATTACAGGTGAGAAAAGCGAAGTTACAGCGCCCAGAGCAGGTGTGTTTTCATCAAAAATTGACGGATATGAGAATGCTCTTTCTCTTGATATGCTGGGTGATGCAACGCCATCATACTTGAACAGTATAAAAAAAGAGCATGTTTCTGCTGTTTCGACTGTGACATACGGTGAAGTGGTATGTAAGGTCATAGATAATTACAAGTGGTATTTTGTGGGTATTATATCTGAAAAAGAAGCTGCAAATTTTGAGGTCGGAAGAAATGTAAAACTAAAATTTTATGATTTGTCAGACAGTATTGTTACAGGTGAGATTACAGCAATCTCAAAATCCGAGGGTGGCAAAGTTGCGATAACGGTATATTCGACAAAATATGTTGATTCGATATATACAACGAGCAAGGTTTCAGCAGAACTTTTGAGAGAGAGTTCTGACGGAATAAAAGTTCCGTCATCCGCACTCCGTGTAATAGACGGTCAGCAGGGTGTATACGTTGTTAGACTGGGAGTTGCAAGGTTTGTTCCGGTAGAACTTTTGTATAACAACAAGGAATGGGCGATTATCAAATCGGTTACGGATGCAAATTATGAAACTCGTCTTGAAATATATGATGAGGTTATTATAAATTCAAAAGGTATAGAGGACGGCAAGGTCGTCAGACAGTAGAAACAGTTAAACGCAGTTTTTCGGTTTTATAATAAGGTGATAAGATGGGTCAAGTATTAGAAACAGATGAAGCTTTGAAGATTAAAGATAATTATTTCAGGGTTCTTGAGGATATCAGAAACACTGCTGAAAATTGCGGCAGAAACCCTGATGATATTACGCTTATCGCTGTGTCAAAAACAAAGTCTGTTGAATATGTAAAAGAGGCGATTAAAGCCGGAGCGATCGACTTTGGCGAAAATAAGCCTCAGGAGCTTGCGGCGAAGTATGATGAAATAAGTAATGTTCGCTGGCATCAGATAGGACATCTTCAAAAAAATAAGGTTCGTCATATTGTAGGAAAAACATCACTGATACATTCGATTGACAGCATACCGCTTGCGCTTGAAGTTGACAAGAGAGCAAGCAATATCGGTATAGTTCAGGATGTATTGGTTCAAGTAAATGTTTCCGGTGAAGAAAGCAAGTTTGGTATAACCCCGTCTGAGCTGGACAGTTTTTTAGACGAAGTTGGGGTGTTCAAGCACATAAGGGTTATTGGTCTTATGACAATATCCGTTAAGGATTACGGCAGAGAACAGAATCTCAGCTTGTTTAAAGAGCTTAAAATTCTTGCGAACAGTCGCGGACTTAAAGAGCTTTCAATGGGAATGACACATGATTATAAAGAGGCGATAGAAGCCGGAGCCACAATGATAAGAGTGGGAACCGCAATATTCGGCGCAAGAGATTATTCAGCGCAGAATAATTAATTAAATTTGTAAATATGAAATCTATGAATATACAGAATTTTAGGAGGTAGTAAAAATGGGTAGTTTTATGGACAAGGTTTATAATTTGGTAGGTGTAGACATGGGTGATACATACGAAGAGGAGTATTTTGACGATTATATAGAGGACGAAATATATGACGAGCCTCAGAGAAACAGCAATGAGTCATATATGCCAAGCAGAAGAAACTCTGTTAAAAACAGTACAAGAGTTAACAGATATGAGGATAATCCTCAGATGAAGCTTGTAATTATGCGCCCCGAAAAGTACGAGGAAGCAACAGACATTACAAATTATTTAAAAGAGAGAAAGCCTATTGTGATAAATCTTGAGGCTGTTGATACTCCTACATCACGTAGAATTGTAGATTTCATAAGCGGAGCTGTATATGCTCTGGACGGTAATATTCAAAAGGTTTCAAAGGGAATTTTCTTAATTGCACCCTGCAATATTGGTGTATTAAACGACAACGGCAGCTTTGGTGATAATTGGCGTTAATTTTTAAGAATGAATAAATCCACAAATTTAAGTGCAGATGACAAGCTGATAGTATCAAAGGTGTTAGATGCTGTTCAAATTTCCGAGCGGCAGTATGCTGAGAAATCTGTCGGATTTCTTGACCCGCATCAGGTCAGAGTAGCATCGTCAGAGATTCTCGGACGGATTCCGTCTGATATAAATACGGAGTTTTTCGGGGGATATGACGAGGCAGAAAGGTGTATGTTCATCTGCTATCCGGAGTATATTGAGCCGGACTATGACAGCTTGTTTGCCGTACTTGAAATTACAGGCCGTGATATTGCTGAGTTAAGTCACAGGGATTATTTGGGCAGTCTTATGGGACTTGGAATAAAGCGTGAAAATATAGGCGATATATTACCGTTTGATGATAGATGTATTGTTTTTGCAAGACCCGAAATGGCGCGGTATATAACAGATAATCTGACTAAAATCGGCAGACATGGTATTAGTATAAAAACCGTTTCTGTATCACAGATTAGTATTCCTAAGAAGAAAACGCAGTTTATGCGTGAGACGGTAGCGGCGCTCAGACTCGACTGTGTGGTTGCTGCTGCACTGAATATTTCGCGTTCAAAGGCTGCTGACTTGATAAAGGCTGAAAGAGTAAATCTGAATTTTGAGACTGCAAAAAGTGTTTCAATGGCTGTGGCAGAAGGCGATTTGATTTCTGTCAGGTCTTTCGGAAGATTTAAATTAACAGAAGTTTGTGGAATAACCAGAAAAGGCAGAAATAGTATTATAATAGAGAAATATATCTGATGCCTATATTGCGCTAAATAGCAATAAGGGTATAATAGCCATAATGACTGAATTGGAGGGTATGTTATGCTTACACCTGCTGATATCGAGAAAAAAGAATTTAAGAAGGAAATGCGGGGTTACAGTATTTCTGATGTAAATAATTTCCTGCAGGAAGTAGCGTTGTGCTATGAAAAAATATATCAGGAGAACCTTGCTGCAATGGACAGAATAGGTATGCTCACAGACGCTGTAAAGCAGTATAAGTCCATGGAAGCAACGCTTAAAAATGCACTGTCGGTAGCGAACGGCGCAGGTGATGAGATTCGTTCCAATGCTCATGACCAGGCGCGTGTAATAATTAAGAATGCCGAGACTAAAGCAGGTGAAATCATTAACGAGGCTGCCAAGGAGGTTGCAGGAATTAATTATCGTTACGAAGAAATGAAGCGAAGTATTGAGGTGTTTAAGGCAAAGGTCGTATCGCTTCTTAATTCACAGCTTGAAACGATAAAACAGTATTCGGATATAAACATAGACACTGATAATGTGATAAGAAGCAGTGCAGAGGCAGTTGAAGTTATAAAAAGTGATATAAACGATATACCTGATATGCCGGAAGATATAGAATCGGATGTTGATGAGCTTAACTCAAGTATTGTGGCTCAAATTGAAAAGGTTACTCAGGAGCTGCCAAGAATTAAACTTGACGAGAACGGCGAGTACGTTCCGGCAAATGATTAAACCGAACTTTTGTTCCGGGATTGGGTTGGAAGGTTATTCCTATACCAATCCCGTGTTTATTTATATTAAATAATTCTTAGCGAAAGGCGGAAAATTATGATTTATTATATTATCGGTATATTGGTTTTAGCTGTTGACATAATAACAAAGCAATTAGCTGTAAACAATCTTACTGATATCGGCAGTGTTCCGATAATCAACGGAGTTTTTCATCTTACATATGTAGAAAACAGCGGAGTTGCATTTGGGATGCTTAGTGACAGGAGAATAATATTTGTTACGCTTTCGATAATAATTCTTGCAGTTCTCGGGATATATGTATACAAATCTCAGAATAAGAACATATGGCTTAAACTCGGCACATCACTTATTTTCAGTGGGTCGTTGGGTAATATGATAGAGCGTATCGGCAATGGATATGTTGTGGACTTTCTTGATTTCAGAATTATAAACTTTCCGGTATTTAATATTGCGGATATAGCGGTGTGTATCGGTGCAGCGGCGCTTGTTGTACACTTTATATTTTTTGCTGATGATAATAAAAAGACGGCTGATACTGAGTTAATTGAGACGCAGACAATGAATAAGTAATTATGAGGTAAGTATTTTGTGTGATGAAATTAGTATTAAAAGCAAGTTAATAAGTAAACCGGATACCGTGCGTAATTGTGAAAAGTTTGTATATGCGATTGACTCAAACTTCGGAGCAGGCGAACGTGTGGATAAGTTCTTGTCTGATAATATGACCGATGTTACGAGATCAAGAGTGAAAAAGCTGATGCTTGACGGTAATGTATGTATCGGAGCAACAACTGTCACAAAAGCGAATTATAAGCTTAAAGCAGGTGAGGAACTCAGTGTTACAGTTCCGGAGGCAGAGGATGTCGAGGTTATTCCTGAGGATATACCGCTTGAAATCGTGTATGAGGACGAGGATATGCTCGTTGTAAATAAATCGCAGGGTATGGTTGTTCACCCGGCAGCAGGTAATTACAGCGGAACGTTGGTAAACGCATTGCTTTGGCATTGCGGAGACTCATTGTCTGGTATAAACGGAGAGAAGCGTCCGGGAATACTGCATAGAATAGATAAGGATACGAGCGGACTTTTGCTCGTTGCAAAGAACGACAGGGCCCACAGGGTATTATCAGAACAAATAAAGGTACATAGTCTGACGCGGGCTTACAAAGCTCTGGTACACGGAAATATAAAGAGTGACAAGGGTAGGATTGACGCGCCGATAGGCAGACATCAATCTGACAGAAAAAAGATGACAATAACATATCATAATTCGCGTGAGGCAGTGACGAACTATAACGTGATTGAACGATTCGGAAAGTATACATTTGTTGAGTGTATATTAGAGACAGGGAGAACTCATCAGATTCGCGTACACATGTCGAAGAACGGTCATCCGATTGTCGGTGATAAGACTTACGGCGTAAGGAAAGAGGAGTTTAACTTAAAAGGACAGCTTCTGCACGCATATAAAGTCGGATTTATACATCCGACAAGCCGCGAGTATATGGAGTTCACCTCCGATTTACCCGGATACTACACTAAAGTGCTTAAAACATTGAGAAATAAAGAATAATAATTTTGTATGTGATATATACGGAATTAATCATTTTGTAACTTTTTTGTAACTTTTGGGAAAAATTTTGTAGACAAACGTGTAATATTAGGATATAATAATAGCAAGGGCTTTTTTGCTCTTGCTATTTTTAAATAAGGGGGTATTTAATATGAAGACAGTTATTTTGGAAAAAGACGAGATTCAGAAAAAAATATCACGAATTGCAGGTCAAATTATTGAGAGAAACTATGGAGAAAAGAGCATTTGTCTTATTGGTATTGTAAGGCGCGGTGTTAATGTTGCCAATATGCTTGCCGAAAGGATAATTAAGTCAGGTGAAATGAAAGTTGAAGTCGGAACACTTGACATAACTCTTTACGGTTCTGACCATAACTTAATTGCCAAATACCCCGTACTAAACGATACAGATATTAGCTTTTCAATCGACAACAAGATTGTCATACTTGTTGATGATATACTATATACAGGCAAGACAATCCATACATCTATTGACGCATTGCTCAATATTGGTTCACCGTCAGAGATTCAATTGGCATGTTTTGTTGACAGAGGCAGAAGGTCATTTCCGATTAGCGCTGACTATGTTGGGATAAGGGTTCCGAGTTCGGGTCTTGAACGTGTGGCTCTGCACCTTGATGAAATTGACGGTGAGACTTGCGTTTTGATTGAAAAACGTGACAGACCGGCTGAATTTAAAATATAACATAATAATATTTTTACTATAATGAGGAAAATCAATGATTGAGAATTTGTTAGGCTTAAAAGAAACCTCGGCAGAGGATATAAATGCAATCTTAGATGACGCTTTTAAATTAAAACAAGAGGTACTTTTGCAAGATATAAAGAAGTCGGCGATACTAAACGGCAAAAGTATAATTACATTGTTTTTTGAGAACAGTACAAGGACAAGAGTCTCGTTTGAGCTTGCTTCAAAGTATCTCGGAGCTGTTGCAGCAAATATTTCTGCAAGCAGCAGCAGTGTGGCAAAAGGTGAAACGCTTATAGATACGGTTCGCACTCTTGAAGCTATGGGAACTGATGTTATAATTATCAGACATAATCAGTCGGGTGCGCCGCACCTTGTTTCAAGATACACAAAGTCGAAAATTGTTAATGCTGGCGATGGAATGAACGAGCATCCGACCCAGGCTCTGCTTGATATGATGACTATCAAAGAGAAAAAGGGTAACATAAAAGGCTTAAAGGTTGCAATAGTTGGAGACGTAAAACACAGCCGTGTTGCGAGAAGCAATATATACGGTCTTAAAAAGCTGGGTGCAGAGGTTGTTCTTGCAGGACCGTCAACACTGATGCCTGTTAGCCTGGATGAAATGGGCGTTAAGGTTTATAATGATGTTGAAAAAGCGATTCAGGACGCGGATGTTGTCATGGGTCTTAGGATTCAGCTTGAGAGACAAAAAAAGGGATTGTTCCCATCTGTCAGAGAGTACAATAAGTATTTTGGCGTTAATAAAGAAAGATTGGCGCTTGCAAAATCTGATGCGATACTCATGCATCCCGGTCCGGTTAACAGAGGTGTTGAGCTTAATCCTGATATAATCGACGGAGAGCAGAGCGTGATAAACGAGCAGGTTACCAATGGAGTATGCGTTCGTATGTCGGTGCTTAACATGCTTGCTAACGGAAAGAGATTCGGAGAGTAGAGAGGACGTGTATAGAATGGATTTGAATTCAGGCTCAAATATTTTGATAAAAAACGGATTGATAGTAGATCCGAAGAATAATATTAATGAGACACTTGATTTACTTATTAAAGACGGTATTATTTCAGAAGTCGGAAAGAATATAGAATCAGACGGCGCAGAGGTTATCAATGCTGAAGGCAAAGTTGTTGCGCCGGGGCTGATTGATTTGCATGTACACTTCCGTGAACCGGGATATGAGTATAAAGAGGACATAGCTACAGGCAGTATGGCGGCGGCACGCGGCGGTGTTACGACTGTGGTGTGTATGCCAAACACAAACCCTGTAGTGGACAACCCTGCAATGGTTAAGTATGTGACTGAGCGCGGAAAAGAGGTTGGTCTTACAAACGTACTCACAACAGCGTGTATTACAAAGGGACAAAAAAGTAAGGAAATATCTGAAATCGGAGAGCTTAAAGATGCAGGTGCAGTAGGGATTTCAGACGACGGAAGACCTGTTTTGACCCCGTCGCTTATGCGCCGTGCGCTGGAATATGCAAAGATGTTTGATATCCCTGTTATGTCGCATAGTGAAGATTTGGATTTAGTTGACGGCGGTTCTATGAACGAGGGATATATGTCAACTTATCTTGGGCTGAGAGGAATACCAAAGTGTGCAGAGAGCGTTGCGATAAGCCGTGATGTGCTGATTGCTGAGGAAGTCGGCGGCAGACTTCATGTGTGTCATGTCAGTACAAAAAATTCTATTGACGCGATACGCCGTGCAAAAGAACGCGGAGCAAGAATCACATGTGAAACTGCACCGCATTATTTTTCACTGACGGACAAAGCGGTTGAGGGATTTAATACAAATGCAAAAATGAATCCTCCGCTTCGTGATGATGAGGATGTCGCGGCTGTAATTGAAGGCCTTGCAGACGGTACGATTGACGCAATTGCAACCGACCACGCACCGCATGACAGTGATGAAAAGGAGATAGAGTTTTCTCTTGCGGCAAACGGAATTGTCGGACTCGAAACATCACTTGGGTTAGGTTATACCAATCTTGTCAGAACAGGCAAATTGACACTTCCGGAGTTGATTAAAAAAATGTCCGTTAATCCGGCTGAGATAATAAATATTGACCGCGGCAGCCTTGGCGTTGGAAAAATCGCGGATATTGTAATTTTTGATACAGAGAATGAATACACGGTTGATATAAATGAGTTTGCGTCTAAAAATAATAACTGTCCTTATGACGGTATGAAATTGTACGGCAGAGTGGACTATACCATTTTATGCGGTGAAGTTGTTTACAAAAGATAAATATAATTTGAATACAGAACCAAAAACGAAAGGGGTTTTGCCAAAATGATGGATGTACTGATAGATAAAATAAAAGAGAAGAATAACCCGACAGTTGCAGGACTTGACCCAAAGCTTGACTATATACCTGAGGAAATGTTAAAGGCGTCTTTTGATAAGTACGGAGAAACTTTTGAGGGAGCGGCAGACGCAATATTCAATTTTAACAAAGAACTGATTGACGCGCTCTGCGATATAGTTCCTGCTGTAAAACCTCAATGCGCGTACTATGAAATGTATGGTATTGAGGGAATCAAGTGTCTTAAAAAGACTGTTGAATATGCAAAACAGAATGGCTTGTATGTCATCTTGGATGCTAAGAGAGGTGATATTGGGGCGACGAGCGAAGCATATGCAAAGGCATTCCTGGGCAAAACTGAACTTGGCTCAAATCAGGGAGCGGCTTTTGATGCAGATAGTTTAACTGTCAATCCATACTTAGGCTCAGACGGTGTACAGCCGTTTATTGATCAGGCGTCAAAGAATGGTAAGAGCGTGTTTATTTTGGTAAAGACCTCAAATCAGTCATCAGGTGAGCTGCAAGATTTGATTTGCAACGGCAAACCAATATACGAACATATGGCAGCGCTTGTAAGAAAGTGGAGCAAAGACAGCC
>CAOKIL010000014.1 GCA_948468535.1 uncultured Eubacteriales bacterium | reverse complement strand
AACTGTTCACAACATGCGATTATATCGGTCAGGGCTTGCCGATACTCTTACCGAAGGGCGCAAGAGTAATTCAGCTTCTTCAAAGATTTGTTGAGGATGAAGAACAAAAACGCGGCTGGCAGCTTACAAAAACTCCGCTTATGGCAAAAAGTGATTTGTATAAGATTTCCGGGCATTGGGATCATTATAGGGATAGTATGTTTGTGTTGGGTGATGAGGAAACCAATAAAGAAGTATTTGCTATGCGTCCAATGACCTGTCCGTTCCAGTATCAGGCGTTTCTGAACAGGGGCCGTTCGTACCGTGATTTGCCAATGCGTCTGAATGAAACATCAACGCTTTTTAGAAACGAGTCCTCGGGTGAGATGCACGGACTTATCAGAGTGCGCCAGTTTACGATTTCAGAGGGACATCTTATGTGTACTCCGGAGCAGCTTGAGGATGAGTTTAAGGGTTGTCTTGAACTCACTAACTTCATGCTTGAGACATTGGGACTTAAAGAGGATGTGTCATACAGATTCTCGCAGTGGGATCCGAATGACCGTGAGAAGTATATAGGTACAGAAGAACAATGGGATGAAGCTCAAAGCGTAATGAAAACAATTCTTGATGATCTAGGCATAGACTATCACATAGGTGTCGGAGAAGCTGCGTTTTACGGTCCGAAGCTGGATATTCAGATAAAGAATGTTTTTGGCAAAGAGGACACGCTTATAACAATACAGATTGATCAGATGCTTGCTGAAAAATTTGGTATGGAATATGTTGACAGAGACGGCACAAAAAAGAATCCGTATATTATACACAGAACATCAATCGGCTGCTATGAGAGAACTTTGGCTCTGCTGATTGAGAAGTACGCAGGCGCATTTCCGACATGGCTTGCACCGGTACAGGTTAAAGTTCTGCCAATATCCGACAAGTTTTTAGAGTATGCGGTATCGGTTAAGGATAGCTTAGAAAAGTACGGCATAAGAGTTGAGCTTGATACACGAAAAGAAAAGATTGGTTATAAGATAAGAGAGGCTCGTCTTGAAAAGGTACCGTATATGCTGATTGTCGGAGAAAAGGAGCAGGAGGAAGGCGCAGTTTCTGTGCGCGACCGTAAGCAGGGCGATATCGGTTCTATTAAGCTTGATGAATTTATATCAATAATTCAAGAGAAGATAGCGACAAAGTCAAAAGACTAATTGTCATAAAAATACCCCGCACTCATTTTAAAATGAGTGCGGGGAAAGAAGAAAAAATATGAAATTAATCGTCAAGTTCAATCAGGGCATAGTTGCCGTCTTTTCTCTTATACACTATGTTAGGAGCCATAGTATCGGGATTTGTGAAGATAAAGAAACTGTGACCGAGCATATTCATCTGAAGGATTGCTTCTTCGGCCATCATAGGTTTTGCCGCAAATCTCTTTTTCTTAATAATATTGAACTCCTGTTCTTCTTCAATATCAGGAGCTTTGTTCATAGCAGTATAATTCTCAAAGCCGCTGTCGCGGAGACGTTTAGAAAGTTTTGTCTTATTCTTTCTGATCTGACGATCTATACTTGACAGGCAGTTATCAACTGCGGTGAGCATATCGTGATTCTGATCCTCAGCTCTGATAATAAATCCTTTATATGGGAATGTAATTTCAACAATCATATCATCTCTGATTTCAGATACAACAATTTTGCATTCTGTTGAATCGTCATCAAAGAACTTGTCCAGCTTTTTGACTTTGTCCAGAATTTTCTCTTTACTTGAATCCGCTAAGTTAAATTTCTTCGTAAAAATGTTGTAAGTCATAGTCTTACCTCCGATTCTTGTATAATATAAACTAATAAGAAAACAATCTATTAGTTTCTTATGTAGATATTATATAATAAAAATCTCAAAATAGCAATAGTAATTTGTGAATTTTTTGAAAATATTTTTTAATTTGGCCGCTCAAATATTCGTTTATGCTTTTTACATCATTTGCCAAATGATAATTTCTATAAGCGGAGCAAGAATTTTGGCATCTGTAAGCGTATTTTCCGTATATAAAAAAATGCGTCAACAGAAGCTGACGCATAAAAAACGCAGTGCTTCAAATTGTCGCCAAACAATCTTTCAAACAATTTAATTAAGCATGTGAGAAAGAAGCCTGCATTTTTGTCGTAAATAAAAATACACACCTAATTAAATTATTTTAAAAGATAGTTTGGCAGAAATAATATATCACAAATATTCTGTTTTGTAAAGGGAAAATTTAATAATAATTTGCATAAATTGTTATTCATATTGCAAGATAAGACAGTATATGATATAATTAATTTATATGTGCAATTATTTCATGTTTGATGTATCTGATAAGGGAACAGTTGTTCCCTGCGGCTTAAGTATTGAAATGTCAGCGGCAATAATTTGTGATTTGTAAACATATATATTTGCGCGCACGTCACCGGAGGATTCTTTGTGGTTATTAACCTTATATGAGTACCGCGTTACATTCTTGCCTGAATAGTTTTCAAGAGTAGCGCCTTGCTTAGCTGCGAGGCTGTTGTATGTGCGGTAAAGTGAATTGAAGTCCTCGGGGAGACGGACGTGCGCGATTTCAACAGGTGAACTTTCAACTTGCCAGCCATATGAGGATATGTATTCTATATTTGCATTGTTGGTAGAGTTGTCGACTGAAAATAATGCAAAAATAACAGTGATTACAAACACAACAAATAGTATAAATATCAGCTTGAACTTATATCGTTTAATCAATGTTTTCATTGTATACATACCTCCGAGATCAGGTTGATTAATTAAAATATATGCTAAAGTTTAAAAGAATATGAGGTAATTTATGAGGCTTGATAAGCTGCTTTCAAACGGACTGGGTCTTGGTTCAAGGACTGATGTCAAGAAGATGATAAAAAAGGGACGCATAAGGATAGACGGTTTGGATTCACTGCGTCCGGAAACTGCTGTTGACCCATTTGCAGTATCAGTGTATGTTGACGGGGTTCTTATGAGATACCGCGAATTTGTATATCTGATGCTTAATAAGCCGCAGGGCGTGATTTCAGCAACGCATGATACAAGGCATAGGACTGTAGCTGACCTTGTGCCGGATGAATACTCGCATTTTGATGTTTTTCCGGTTGGCAGGCTTGATATAGATACAGAGGGACTTTGTTTGCTCACAAATGACGGTGCGTTGTCTCATAAGCTGCTAAGCCCGAAAAATCATATTGAAAAGCTGTACTATGCAGAGATAAACATGCCGGTTACAGAAAGTGATGTTAAGGCGTTTCGAGGTGGTATTGTTTTAGATGATGGTTATAAGTGTATGCCATCCGAACTGATTGCTTTGGGCAGTGAGAAGAATAAGGTTCATGTTAAGATATTTGAAGGCAAGTTTCATCAGGTAAAGCGTATGTTTGAGGCTGTCGGCAAGTCTGTCGTGTATTTGAAACGGTTAAAGATGAAAAATTTGATGCTTGACAAAGCTCTGCCGATTGGAGAAGTGCGCGAACTGACCGAGGCTGAAATTGCAGGGCTTAAAGATTGATGAAGTAACAGAGCTAAAATGGAAGGTTGTTTTTGATGGATAGATTTCATGAAATAAAAAATATAATACCCAAGGTATGTGCTGTGCATGATATTTCCGGGTTCGGCAAGGTATCACTGACCGAAGTTATACCTATATTATCTGCGATGGGAATAGAGGTATGCGCTTTGCCGACAGCAGTTTTGTCAACGCATACATATGAATTTGAAGACTTTACCTTCTGTGATTTAACCGATGAAATGCCAAAGATAATTGAGCATTGGAACAAAATCGGTTTGAAGTTTAACGCTATATACAGCGGTTATATGGGAAGTCCGAGACAGATTGAGATATTAAGAGATTTTATGCTTGACGCTAAGAAAGACGGTGCACTGCTTGTTGTAGACCCTGTCATGGGCGACAATGCACTTGTTTCGGGTGCGGTGTATTCAGACAAACTCAAAGGTATACTTGGAAATATGCGTGAACTTTGCGGTATTGCGGATGTTATCACACCTAATGTAACCGAAGCATGTTTGCTTATAGGTGAGGAGTATAGCGATAAGCCGATTAACAACAGTACTATTAAGAATTACTTAAAGCGTCTTTCGGAAATATGTGCGGGCGATGTTGTTATCACAAGCGTTATGGATTCTGAAAACTCAATGTGTGTTGCGGTATACGACAGTGCTGATAAAAAGTGCTATAAAGTTGACTGCGGATTTGTAAACCGTCCGTTTCACGGTACGGGAGATGTTTATACATCGGTTCTGACAGGGTCAATATTAAAAGGAAATAATATTATAGAGTCTGCAAATATTGCGGCAGGTTTTGTGTATAAGGCGATTCAAAATACAATACGGCATCCTGAAATCAGAATACGTGAAGGCGTATTGTTTGAACCCGTTTTATCAACGTATTTTAATAAGACGGAATATGACAAGAGGTATATAGAAATTTAGTTTTTATTATTGGACGGTGTAAATATGATTACAAAGATAAATAGTGGTGGGCTGCAAGGTATAGACGGCTACATAATCAGTGTTGAAACAAACGTCAGCGGCGGTTTCCCTGCATGGGAAATTGTGGGGCTGCCGGATACAGCGGTGCGTGAATCAAAAGAACGTATCAGAAGCGCTCTAAGCAGCTTTGGTTATGTTATACCGGGTAAGCGTATAGTCATTAATCTTGCCCCTGCGGATGTGAAGAAAGAAGGCGCGGCGCTCGACTTGCCGATTGCCGTAGGTTTGCTCACTGCTTCTGAACAGATTTATCTCCAAAAACCGCAAGAGTGTGCGTTTGTAGGTGAACTGTCGCTTGACGGTTCTGTCAGAAGAGTAACAGGGGTTTTGCCTATGGTTATCAAGGCATATCAGTCAGGAATACGCAAAGTATTTGTGCCATATGAAAATGCTGAGGAAGCGGCAGTTGTTAAGGGAATGGAAGTATATGGCGTGAAGAATCTTGGCGACTTGATTGAACATATTATCGGAGTACGCAGTATGGTTCCGGTTAAGGTTGACATAGATAAATTGTTTTCGGGATCTTCAAAGTGGTCGCTTGATTTTTCAGAGGTGCGCGGTCAGGAAAGTGCAAAGCGTGCGCTTGAAGTTGCGGCAGCAGGCGGACATAATCTTTTGCTGATAGGACCTCCCGGTTCGGGTAAGACCATGCTTGCACAGAGGCTTCCGTCAATATTGCCGGATTTGACTTTTGATGAGGCGCTTGAGGCGACTAAGGTTCATAGTATAGCCGGCAGACTTCCGAGAAATGTTCCTATGATTTTAAGCCGTCCGTTCAGAAGTCCGCATCATACTATTTCTGCGGTAGGACTTTCGGGCGGCGGCACAAATCCGAAGCCGGGCGAAATCAGTCTGTCACACAACGGCGTACTGTTTCTTGACGAGCTTCCTGAATTCAGAAAAGATGCTCTTGAAGTTCTGCGTCAGCCGCTTGAGGACGGAGTTGTCAGTATTACACGTGTTAATGGAACATACTCATATCCGTGCAATATGATGCTGGTTGCTTCAATGAATCCTTGTCCTTGTGGGTTTTATGGTGACAAAAATCATGATTGTACATGTACGCCGAAAAAGATAAGTTCATATCTTGGAAAAGTGAGCGGTCCTTTGCTTGACAGAATAGACTTGCATATCGAAGTGCCGGCTGTTGAGTATAAGGCTTTGGAGAGTCATACTCCTGCCGAGAGTTCTGTTAAAATAAAGGAGCGTGTGAATAAGGCAAGAAAAATTCAGACTATGCGCTATAAGGGTACGGGAATATACTCAAACAGTCAGTTGACACCGGCTTTGATAGACAAATATTGCAGGCTCGGTGAAGATGCAAACGAGCTTATGAAGTCTGCGTTTGAGAATCTTGGATTGAGTGCAAGAGCGCATAACAGAGTTTTAAAAGTTGCAAGAACCATAGCTGATCTTGAAGGTCAAGATGAAATTAAGTCAGAGCATATTGCAGAAGCGATAATGTATCGTTCGCTTGACAGAAAGTTTTGGGCATAAATGATATATTTGCTGATTGGTAAGGAGATGTAGTTATATTGAAACTGAATATTGTATTGGTTGAACCTGAAATTCCGTCAAATACAGGTAATATATCGAGGACATGCAGCGTGACAGGAGCCGCGCTCCATCTTGTGCATCCGCTGGGGTTTGATATAAGCGAAAAGCAGGTTCGGCGTGCAGGACTTGATTATTGGTCTGAGCTTGATTTGTATGAGTATAATAGTTTTGCTGAGGTAAAGACTAAAAATCCAAACGGAAAGTTTTTTTACTGCTCGACAAAAGCGGCGCATGTATATTCGGATGTTGATTATAAAAAGTGCGTTTCGGACTGTAGGGAAGATAAAGAGATTTTTCTTGTTTTCGGCAAAGAGACAAAGGGTTTGCCTGAGGACTTACTCCGTGAAAACTATGATGACTGTATAAGAATACCGATGCGCGAGGATATGCGTTCGCTCAATCTTTCCAATGCGGCTGCAATAATCTTGTATGAAGTTTTGCGCCAGTTTGAGTTTGAAGGAATGCAGAATGAGGGGAAATTAACTACTTAAAAATAAGAGGAGAAAGAGCATGATTAAATTTGTTGTAGACAGAGCTGCCGATATTGAAAAGTCAACAGCCGAAGAACTAGGTATAGAGGTCTTGCCGTTTATAGTTAGTTTTGGCGAAGAAAGTATTGTGGCAGGCAAGGATTTGGATGTTTTAGAGTTTTATGATAAGGTCAGAAGCAGTGATGTTATCCCGAAAACGAGCCAGATGTCGCCTGACGATTTAGAAGATGTGTTCCGCAGAATAGGCAAAGAAAATCAAATAATATATGTATCGATTTCAGCTAAGGGAAGCGGTATAAACAATACGGCAAACATGATTGCAAATCGTCTTATTGAAGAAGATGGATTTGATATTACTGTTATTGATTCAACCATGTTTTCTATGGCAATAGGCGCACCTGTAATTAGCGCTGCAAAAATGGCTGAGAATGGTGTGGATAAAGACCAAATACTTGACTTTTTGAAGAATAGCTATGCAAGAAATACGGCATATTTTGTTGTGGACGATTTGACATTTTTAAAAAAGGGCGGAAGGATAAAGGCGACAACTATGGCTATAAGCAGTCTGCTTGATATAAAGCCAATATTGAATATTAACGACGGGCTGGTTGAGGCATTCAGAAAGGTCAGAGGTCTTAAAAAGGCGATGTCTGTTCTTGTTGATTATGCAGCAGAGCGTATGGAAGATCCCGAAGAAAATGAAATTTTAATTTTGGATTCCGATGCGTCTGATAAAGTCGAAATTCTTGAAGAAATGCTGCGTGAGAAGCTGAACCCGAAGGGATTTAAGTACTGCAAAATAGGTCCGGTTATCACTGCTCATGCGGGACTGGGTTTGGTAGGCATATACTTTAAACACAAAAAGCCGTATACCGAATATTCAAAGTAACTTTTAAAATTGTGGAGTGATTAAAATGTTTCTTGAAAATGACGAGATGAAGTTTGCCATATTATATACTTTAAAAGTATATAACCATCCTGTTGCGCTTGAGAAGCTTGCGCGTGTTTTGACATGGGATGATGATGTTATGAGTTATTTTGATTTGACTATACTTTTAAGTGAGCTTATAGAGGATAGTTTTATTAGGCGCCTGTATTATATGAACGAAGAATGTGTCAAGCTAAGTCAGCGCGGTGCGGATACTGCGGATTTCTTTTCAGAGCGCGTACCGGCGAGTATACGTCAGAGAATTCGTGAAACAGCAGATAAAGATAATTTTGATGAAAAGACAAATCCGAATGCAGTTATTTCTGATATTATACCTGTAGCATTAAACAGGTATATGGCAGAACTGAAAATTCTTGATTCAGGTTCGTCAATACTTGAACTCAGGATGGAAGTCGGACAAAAATCAGAGGCTGAACGCGCAAGAGATATTTTAAATTCAAAGTCGGATGAAATATACTCGTATCTGTGCAAGGTACTTGACGAGAGTGAATAATATTGATATAATATGTGCTTAGTGAAATTAATTGATAAAGAGGTAAAGTTATGCAGAAGTTAGGATTGAATGAAATTCGTGAGAAGTTTCTTAGTTTTTTTGAATCTAAAAATTGTTTAAGACTTGATAGTTTTTCGCTTGTACCGAAGAATGACGCAAGCTTGCTTTTGATAAATTCGGGTATGGCCCCTATGAAGCCGTGGTTTCAGAACCCGGAAACTGCACCGAGAAAGAGGGTTACTACTTGTCAGAAGTGTATCAGAACCGGCGATATTGAAAACGTTGGAAAAACTGCGCGTCATGGTACGTTTTTTGAGATGCTCGGCAACTTCTCATTCGGCGATTATTTTAAGAAAGAAGCCACAGCATGGGCGTGGGAATTCTTTACAAAGGTTATGGAAATCCCGGAAGAACGCCTTTGGATTTCAGTATATCAAGACGATGATGAGGCGCGGGATATTTGGGTGAATGAAGTAGGTGTTGACCCAAGCCATATTGTGAAGCTTGGTAAGGAGGATAACTTCTGGGAACACGGTACGGGACCGTGCGGACCGTGCAGTGAGATATACTTTGACCGTGGCGAGGAGTACGGCTGCAGTGAGGATACATGCGGCGTCGGCTGTGATTGTGATCGGTTTATGGAAGTATGGAATCTTGTGTTTACTCAGTTTGATAAAGATGATGACGGAAATTACAATCCTCTGCCAAATCCGAACATTGATACAGGTATGGGTCTTGAACGGCTTGCTGTTGTTATGCAGGGTGTAGACAATTTGTTCGAGGTTGATACTGTTCAGGATGTAATGAAGCATATTTGTTATATTGCAAATCTTGAATATAAAAAAGATGCTAAAAAAGACGTCTCTTTGCGTGTAATAACAGACCATATAAGAAGTACGGTTATGATGGTTTCCGACGGCGTTATTCCATCAAATGAGGGCAGAGGCTATGTGTTGCGCCGTTTATTAAGACGTGCGGCAAGACACGGAAAGCTGCTAAATATCAACAGACAGTTCCTGTATGAGGTTGCTGATACTGTTATTGACGCATCAAAGTCGGCTTATCCCGAACTCGATGAGAAAAGAGAATATATTAAAAAGATTATCAAGAAAGAAGAAGAACGTTTTGACGCAACAATCGACAACGGACTTGTTGTGCTCAGTGGATATATTAAAGATGCAAAAGCAGAGGGCAGAAGCAGTCTGACGGGAACCGAAGCGTTCAAACTTCATGATACTTACGGGTTTCCTCTTGATTTGACGATTGAAATGGCAGAAGAACAGGATTTGTCTGTTGATGTGGACGGATTTAATACTGCAATGCAGGAGCAAAAAGAAACTGCACGAAATGCAAGAGACGATGGTTCAAGCTGGGACAAGGATGACACATATGAATTTGATATGGTGAATGCACCGACTGAATTTTTGGGATATGATACGATCAAAGTGTCGAGCAAAATAGCAGGTATTGTTGCTGAGGGTGAGGTTTGCTCATCTGTTTCAAACGGTGATATGGGAATAATTGTAACATACCAAACACCGTTTTATGCTGAAATGGGCGGACAATCGGGTGATATAGGAAGAATTTATAATTCTGATGCAGAAGCCCAGGTTGTTTATACCAAAAAGACAGATGAGGGAATATATCTGCATGAAGTCAAAGTTATAAAAGGCGAGTTTAATCTGTCTGACGAAGTTACTCTTGAAGTAGACAGTGCAAGCAGAATGGCAATAGCAAGAAACCACAGTGCAACTCACATTCTTCATAAAGCGCTCAAGGATGAGCTGGGATCTCATGTTGCACAGGCAGGTTCACTTGTGACGAGTGACAGACTGCGTTTTGACTTTTCACATTTTGAAGCGATGACAGAAGAACAGATTGCCATAGTTGAAGATAAGGTTAATAATGTTATATTGTCGTGTCTGCCGATTACTGTGCAGGAACTGCAAATTGAAGAAGCGAAAAAACTTGGTGCAACTGCGCAGTTCGGTGAGAAATACGGTGATGTGGTCAGAGTTGTTTCTATGGGCGATTACAGCATTGAATTTTGCGGTGGTACTCATCTTACCAATACTTCACAATGCGGTCTGTTTAAGATAATCTCTGAGGGCGGTGTTGCAGCAGGAGTCAGACGTATTGAAGCCGTTACAGGCAGAGGTGTACTCGAATATATCAAGAGCAATGATAAGCTTATCGCTGATACAGCTGCTGCACTCAAGACAAATCTTATACATGAAATTGATAAGAAGGCAGAAAGTGTAATGTCACAGAGTCGCGAACTGGAGAAAGAGATTGAATCGTTCAAAGAGAAAATGGCTGCTGCAAAGGTCAGCAACATTATGGCAGGAATTAAGCATATCGGAGATATAAATCTTTTAACTGCTCAGGTTGACGGTATGGGTGCGGACGAGATGAAGTCGATGGCGGATAAGATTAAGGCGGAAGTTCCGAACAGCGTTGCCGTTATGGGAGCTAATACAGGCGGAAAGATTACGTTTGTTGCTATGGCGTCTAAGGATGCTGTAAATATGGGCGTTCACTGCGGTATGATTATAAAAGAAATTACTGCGATTGCCGGCGGACGCGGCGGCGGTAAGCCTGACATGGCTCAGGGCGGCGGTACAGACGCACAAAAGATAGATGATGCTCTGGCAAAGGTAGATGAAATTATTGAGGGACAGATAAAATAATTTATTATGAATCGGAGTGATAAAAATGGATTGTTTATTTTGTAAAATAATTGTCGGTGAAATTCCGTCAACCAAGATATACGAGGATGAGTATGTATATGGTTTTTTGGATATAGCTCCTCAGGCGCCGACACATATGGTGTTTGTACCAAAGCAGCATATCTCATCAACCAATGAGATAGATTCTGAAAATTCAATGTATATCAGCAAGATTTATGAGACGATAGCTAAAGTCGCGAAGGAAAAGGGCTTTGACAAGCCCGGTTACAGAGTGGTTAACAATTGCGGCGAGGACGGCGGACAGACAGTTGGACATCTGCATTTTCACGTGCTTGCAGGCCGTAGTTTGCAGTGGCCTCCAGGTTAGCGTCACAACACGTTTCGCTAACAGCAAATGCCGCTGACGTCATTAGCTTAACGCGCTTCACGGTTGCTCCTTTCACCTCAAAGCCGTGCGCTTTGAGGTGTATTACCCAATTAACTATGTTGACAAATCTATAAAATTATTGTTTATAATAACATTAGGAGAGCTTATGAAACCTATAATTTTATTATATAATGTTAGTTCCAATAAAGTTAATATTCTTCGTCCTGTTGTTTCGATGATGGGTATCGGTATAAAACTGATTAAAGAAGAACATTTAAACTGCAAAGCCGGAGCATTGGCATATCCTGATATGTTTGAAAGCGTTTGTGCATCGGAGGATACAATGCCGCTTAATGATTTCAGCGAAGAATTTATGCTGCTGTGCGGTATGGATAAAACTATGCTTGATAAAATTTTAAACTTCATGAACAAGAAGAAAATAAGCGTATCTCTTAAAGCAATGCTGACTGAAACCAACAAGGATTGGAGTGTAACAAAGTTAATCAGCGAGATTAAGGCTGAACGAGATGAAATTGCTAAATCCATAAAAAAATAACATGAAAATTTCCTTGACAAAGTATAATAAATATGCTATAATGTTACAATAGTGTTACAAAAATATTTCGAAACGTGTTACTTTATGCTTGTTTATTTAGTTTAAAGTATGTTAAGGAGTGTTGCAGATGGATTTGCGAGGTAAAGACATCAGAAATAATAAAGCGGTTGTACTCGGAGATATTAACAGCATTATTAAAGAGTCCGATGAAATTCGCAATGGTACAATGAATAAGATAAACGAGCTTGAACGTGACATAGCTCTCATTATCGCTGAGTATGACGATGATATTGTTAAGTCTGCGGATATTGACAAAGAAAAGTATATATCATGCTTAAAAGATAGCGAAGAGCTCAGCAACAGCGTTAGAATGATTAAGATAAAAAACATATAGATTTAAACTATATATTAAAAATGTTAATAACACGGTTTGGCTTTGCGTATGGTGCGGGTTGGGTCGTGTTTTTTGTATTAAAATAAAAATCGGCAAATCGTGTAATTGATTTGCCGATTCGCTTATGTAAATTCCCTGTAAAGATAGTCTAAGTAAAATAATTATTTAGATGTCTTAGTTGTCTTTTTTGCAGTTGGTTTAGCAGTTGTAGTTTTTGCCTTTGCAGGAGTTTCAGTTTTCTTTTCTGTTTTCGCCGGAGCAACCTTTTTAGGAGCAGCTTTTTGGGCAACAGGCTTTTTTGCACAGCCGGCAATAATATTAAGTGCATCCGCATTACCTGAAATTGTAACAAGGTCTTTGCCTACAGCATTTGCAAGACTCATTGAACCCTTAAGAAGTTTGGTAAGGTCGCCATACATAATGTCAATAGCAACATCGTTATCTTTATAGTCATATCCTGCAACGTCAATTTCTCCGCCGCGGCAAGCTATGTACATTATACCATCACAGTCTTTGTTAATAAAGTGAATCTGTACTGCAACATCGCTCATTTCAGCAGATTTTGCTTCCTTCATGATGTCTTGAACTTTTGCTACTGCTTGTTCAAAAGTCATTTTTATCACCTATCCTTTAATAGAATAATTATTTATCTGGTTCAGTATACATTAATGATTCAAAACTGTCAATAATTTTGAATTAAATTTTATACATTTTACTAAATTCGTGAAATTAATTAAATATAATGTGACTAATCTCACTATAAATCGGCACTGTTTTATGACTATAACTTTATATAACGGATGGATATTTATTGTTTTGAGAGGCTTTTGATCTAATATTATATTAGCTTAAGGAGGTTTTATGTATATACATATTATATTATCGCAAATTTTTATTGTAAAATGCTTGAAATAATCAGTGAAGTCTGGTAAAATAGAAAAAATGTTGTTTTTATACGCAAATTGAGGGTGATTGTTTTGAAGATTGACATAGCTAATAATATAAAAACAGTTGAGCTTCTTAAAGTAGAATTATTGCAAAAGATAACCGATTTTTTCGGAGATATATCTGCAGAACCCGATTGTGAAACCTTGTCTCACCTGACTGAGGACGTTGCAAATCTGATTAATATTGTATATATCATGTCTATGCGTCTCGGTCTTGAATTTGATGATATAAATGAGTCGATGATAAGACAGCTTGATATCGAAATAGAAAATAATCATTTAATCGAGAAGAGATACGGAGATTTATCGAAAATCAAGGCTATGCTTTCATAGCTGATGGTTAGGCTTAAATTGCAGGTTATATAAAGAAGGTTATATATTATGAAAAATTTTAGCGCAAAGGCGGTTTGCGAAGGCGCTGTTGTTTCAGCGCTTACAGTGATTCTTGTCCTTATGGGAACATACGTTCCCGTAATCAGTATGCTTGCTGTGTTTATATGCGGACTGCCATTAGCATATTTGGCTGTAAAATACAATGCAAAATCGGCAATAATAGCATTTATTGTTTCGCTAATCATTTTGTTTATTATAACGGGCAATATCATAAGTGTTATAATAAATGCGTGTGTCGTTATGCTTCCGGGATTTGTTGCAGGTTGTTCAATTGGCAGAAACAAGAGCTATTACAATACATTTTTTGCTGTGAGCGCAGCCGTACTGTTTGGTGTAATCGTCAATATTCTGATGATAAACGCATATACCGGCAGTGAAAACGGAATCGCTGAAATGCTTGAAAGTACAGTAAACAGTGCCAAGAATATGCTGATGCCTATTGTTCAGGAAGCGGAAAACAGCGGCGCTGCAGGTATATCTGACGCGATTGACAGCATTTTTGTCAATACAAAAATAATGATTTTATCATACTTCCCGACCATACTTATTATATATTCTTTATCAATTGGGTATTTGGCTTTGGCATCGGTAATATTCTTTATGAAACGTATGTGCATTAAAGACTATGAATATGTAAAGTTCAGTATGCTTAAAGCACCGAAAAGTATGAGTATTGTATTGGTTATTTTAATGCTTGTATCGCTTCTTTCGGATGATGCGACTATATATACGCTTGCACTGAAAAACGTCACTGCGGTGCTGGCGTTCATTCTTGCGGTTAACGGATTATCACTTTTGGACTTTAGTTTACAAAGAAAGATACCAAGCGGTTATGCGCGTTTTGGAATTTATGCTGCGGTAATGCTTTTTTGTAATTTTATTATATCTATCTTATTCTATCTATTGATGCTTGCAGGAATGATAGATGCAAACCGTGATATAAGAATGCTGAAGAGAGTGGGTGACGATGGTGAAAACTAAAAAATCAAAGGATTTTACCAATTATGAGATATTCTCAGGATTCAGAAATACGCTCGTAAGTTCTTTGTTTGCGTTCGTCTGCGGTATTCTTGTAATCATGTTTGGTAATAACAGAAGTTTTGACTTCTCAATTTTGGGTTTTATTATGGTTGTCGGCTCAATCGCGTTAGTGATATACGGTATTGTAACATTAAAAATCAGACGCAAGCGTTTTTATATGTATATGCAATGTTATTCGTTCTGTGTTGAACAGGTGACCAAAACGGCTGTTCAGTCTTTTGTCCATCCTATAGTGGTTATTTCTGCTGATGGTGAAATCAGATGGTGCAATGATATCTTTCTTGATATGATAGGACGAGAGACAGGCTATGGTGAATATATACAGGATATATTCAATGATTTCTCTATTGGCAAGTATGCAGAAAGTGAAGTTAATGTAATAGATAACTATGAGTATGAAGGCAGAAACTATCAAATCAACGGCAGAGCGGTGCGGTCTGATATCGGACCGGTTGACGAAGTTTTAGTTGGTCTGTATTTTGTTGATGTTACCGAGGTAACGGAGCTTATTAGAAAGTGTGAGGAAAAAGAGGTAGTGGAATGCCTTGTTGTAATTGATAATTATGACGAGGTTTTAAAGGAAACACCGAATTCAAATCACGGTGCGCTTATGGGTGAAATTGAAAAACGTATTAACGCATGGGTAGCTCATGGCGGCGGTGTTTCACGTAGATATGAGAGAGAAAAGTTTATTGTATTCTTTCATAATAAAGAATATATTGAATTTGTTGAAAATGAAAAATATCGCGTATTAAACGATATTAGAGATATAAATCTTGAAAACAAAATACCAGTGACTTTGAGCATAGGCACTGGGCGCGGCGGCGAAACATTGGACGAGAATAACAAAATGGCAAACCTTGCGCTTGAAATGGCTCTTGGCAGAGGCGGTGACCAGGTGGTTGTCAAATCTCCCGGTGCGTATAAATTCTATGGCGCGAAGTCGCGTGAGGTAGAAAAGAGTACAAAGGTGAAAGCCCGTGTTATGGCTCATGCTATGCGGGAGGCTATAGACCAATCGTCAAATGTTATGATTATGGGACATAAAAACGGCGATATGGATTCTGTCGGAGCGGCAATAGGTTTGTTTCAGGCTATTCAAAGCAGAGGTGTTGACACATATATAGTTGTCAAAAAGAATGTATCGAATGCCAAAATTCTATTGAATAACTTTACAAACAATCCTAAGTATTCAAACAGCATAATATCCGGCGAAAAGGCAGTGTCTTTGATTGATAAGCAAACGCTCTTAATCATTGTGGACACCCATAGAAGAAGTATGGTTGAGTATCCCGAAGTGTTATCAGCAGCTAAGTCAATAGTTCTTATTGATCACCACAGACGTTCTGAGGACTTTATTGACAATGCTGTGTTGACATATCATGAAACATACGCATCTTCAACATGTGAGATGATAACAGAAATACTACAGTACATTCAGGATAATCCAAAGATTTCACTGCGTGAAGCAGAAGCATTATATGCGGGTATTTTCTTAGACACAAAAGGCTTTACGTTTAAAACAGGTGTGCGTACATTTGAGGCTGCGGCATATCTGCGCCGTATGGGAGTTGACCCGATAAATATCAGGCGATTGTTTAAGAATGATCTTGATGATTGTATCAGGCTTTCAAAGATTATCAGCAGTGCACAGTTATACAGAGATAATATTGCCATAGTTGCGTGCGAGGATACCGGTAAGGATTTGCAGGTGCTTGTCGCAAAGGCTGCGGATGAACTTTTAAATATTTCAGGAGTCGAGGCGTCGTTTGTAATTGCAAGGCTCGGACATAAAATAATCATAAGCGGACGTTCTCTTGACACGATTAACGTTCAGCTTATACTCGAACAGCTCGGAGGCGGCGGTCATATTACCATAGCCGGTGCTCAGCTTAATGATGTGGATATTGACTTTGCGGTGCAAAGACTGCATGAAGCAATTGATACTATTTTGCTTGATGATTAATTCAATGATTTACGATTTTAATTAAGGAGGAGATATAAAATGAAGGTTATTTTGACACAGGATGTAAAAGCACAGGGCAAAAAAGGCGACTTGATTAATGTAAGCGATGGTTATGCTAACAACTTTCTGCTCAAAAAAGGTTTGGCAAAGCCGGCAACAAAGCAGGCAATAAACGAACTTGAAGGCAAAAAGGGTGCTGAACAGTACAGACGTAACCAGGAAGAGCTAAAGGCGAAAAATATCGCTGACAGAATGAAAGAGATTACTGTAAAGCTCACTGCAAAGGCAGGAAAAGAAGGCAAGCTGTTTGGGTCTATAACTTCTAAAGATGTTGCTTCTGCGCTCAAGGAACAGTATAATATAGAAGTTGACAAGAGAAAGATTGACTTGCCGGATGGAATTAAGAGCTGTGGAACACGCGGTGTAAACGTAACTCTTTATCAGGGAGTAACAGGCACTTTTAAAGTTCAAGTCACAGAAGCATAAATAATACGGAAGGGAGGCGTGCATCGCTATGGATGAAATTAATACTTATAATAATATAGATAATACATTGTATTCCGAAGGCGGCGATGTTTCGTCTCTGACTCTGCGTACAATGCCGTTCAGTAATGAAGCTGAGCAATCGGTACTCGGTGCGATAATCATATCGCGCGACAGAATTCCTGATGTGATAGGTATAATAAATTCGGGAGATTTTTATATAGAGCGTCACAAAGAGCTTTATGAAACAGTGGTTGGCTTGTTTAATATGGGTCAGCCGATTGATTATGTTACTATAAAGCGTCAGCTCGAACTGCGCGGCAGTATTGAGAAAATAGGCGGTTTGGATTTTGTGTTCAAGCTTATGGACATGGTTCCGTCAACCGATATGAACAGCGTTAGGCATTATGCTGAAATAGTACGCGAAAAAGCCGAGCTTCGCAAGATGATTAGTTTGACCGAGGATGTGACAAACCGCTGTTATGCTGCTGAAGAAGAAGTAGATGATATAATCGGCGTTGCAGAACAGGGAATTATTAATATTACCCAAAACAGAAACATATCAGGTCTCAGTCATATCTCAAGATATCTTGATGAAAGCATAGATACTATTGAGAAGCTTGCTGATGCTAATGAGAGCGTAACGGGAATAACAACAGGATTTGTAGATTTAGACAGAAGAACTGCAGGACTTCATCCTGCAGAACTGATTTTAATAGCTGCAAGACCAGGTATGGGAAAATCTGCACTTGCTTTGAATATCGCGCAGAATGCAGCGATAATTGACGGTGCGTCGGTCGCTATATTCAGTCTTGAAATGCCGGGCGTTCAGATTGCCAACCGTATGCTTTCCGCACAGGCCAAAGTCAGTGCGGAGCGTATTAAGCGCGGTAATTTAAAAGATGATGATTGGCCGAAGCTTGGCGAAGCGGTTGCTGCTCTTTCTGATACAAAAATTTTTATCGATGATAATTCAAGCATTACCGCTGCGGAAATAGGCGCAAAATGCAGGAAAATAAAAATAGAGCAGGGTCTTGACCTTGTGATAATTGACTATTTGCAGCTAATGAGTTCAGGCAGGGGCGGAGTGAACAGACAGCAAGAGGTATCGGATATTTCGAGAACACTTAAAGTAATGGCAAATGATTTGAGTATACCTGTCATCGCTTTGTCACAGCTTAATCGAAGTGTTGAACACCGCGAGAGCAAAGAGCCGGTATTGAGCGACCTTAGAGAGTCAGGCTCAATTGAGCAGGATGCCGATATGGTTATCTTTCTTTATCGTGAAGGATATTATAAAGAGGACTGTGAAGAGCCCAACAAAACAAAAATAAAATTTGACAAGCACAGAAACGGCGAGGTTGGCAGCGAATATTTGTCATGGCTCGGAGAGTTCACAAAATTTGCTAATTGGAGTGGATTGCGTGATGAATAACAATACGTCGGGTTATATTGAACGTGTTACCAAAAAAGTTCAAAACACATTAGAGCAAAATTGTATGGCGGAGACAGGAAATTCTATCCTGGTTGCCGTTTCGGGCGGTGCGGATTCTGTGTGTCTTTTACATGTGCTTGATCGAATTAAAAAGCAGTATAAGTTTAATATTTCAGCAGCGCATCTGAATCATGCTATCCGAGGCGATGAGGCGGACAGTGATGAGGCTTATGTTATTACGTTATGTGATAAGTTAAAAATAAAATGTTATACCGAAAAGGCAAATGTACCCGAACTGGCAAAGATGAGCGGAATGACGGAGGAAGAAGCCGGCAGACAGGCAAGATATGAATTCTTTAATCGTATTTCAGCAGAAAATAATATTGACTGTATTGCTACGGCGCATAATAAGAATGATCAGGCGGAGACGATTCTTATGCGTATTATTCGCGGAAGCGGTCTTTCAGGATTTAGAGGAATAAAATACAAGCGTGAGGATGGTGTGATACGCCCGCTTCTTGATGTTTTGCGTGAGGAAATCGAAGGTTATTGCAGAGAAGCAAATCTTGAATACAGGACGGACATGACAAATGATGATGACAATTATACACGAAACAAAATCAGACATCAAATTATTCCTTTTGTTGAAAAGATTAATCCGTCAGTTATTGACGCCCTGTCTAATTTGTCAAAAACGCTCGGTGAGGACGCTGATTTTATAGATGATTATGCAAAGAGATTGTATGAGCGCATCAATCCGCCGTTATTTAAGGGCGGATATAAAGCGCTTGACATTGAGTCGCTAAAGCTGATTGACAACCGTTCAATTGTATCAAGGCTTATTATCCTTTGTGCCCGTGATGTCATGGGCAGTGATTATTCTCTTGAGAAAAAACATATAGATAATATATATGCTTTTATTAGTTCGGATAATACAGGCTCGATTGATTTGCCGAAGGGCTTGATTGTTCAGAAACGTTACGACTGGTTAGAGTTTAAAATCAGATCTGAAATAAGCAGAAATCAAAACGAAGAATACAGCAATGCTGTCAATTTCAGTGAAAAAGATTTAAATTTGTATAACAATAAGGATTTTTGTATTGAAGTTCAGCCAAATAAGTTATATAATATTAAATATGCAGAATATGGATATAAGATAAGTCTGGATGTTGTGCCAAAAGAGAAATTAAAGCTTAAAGATGGCGATATGGCTCTGGACTGGGATATGATTTCAGAGGGCATAGATGCGAAAAAGCTGATAATTAGAAACCGTCGTGACGGTGACAGAATTACAGTTTATAAAAACGGTATGAGCCGCAAACTTAAAAATTTGTTTATAGATCTAAAGATACGTCGTGAGGAGAGAAACAGTATACCTCTTTTGTGTGACAATGTTGATAATATTCTCGCAGTGATAGGAATAAGAGCCGGAGAAGAATATAAGATGACAAAAGCCACAGATAATGTATTGGTGATTCACTATGAAAAATTTGAGGATTAAAAATATTCTTTTTTCAAAAGAGGATATTGAAAGTATCATTAAAAAAATAGCAGATCAGATAAGCTGTGACTATAATGAACAGCAGATTGATGCACTGACGGTTATATGCGTCCTTAAAGGCGCGGCGGTCTTTGCTTCCGACTTGATAAGGCATATAGAACTTTCGGATATAAGACTTGAGTTTATTACTGCATCGAGTTATTTGAATTCTGATACAAGTTCCGGCGAAGTAATTTTGAATGTGGCGGATGATTTAGCTGTTTTCGGGAAGAATATTCTTATAGTCGAGGATATAGTTGATACCGGATTAACTCTAAATAAGATTGTTAAGCAGTTTAAGGCGTTTAATCCGAACACAATCAAGGTTTGCACCCTGTTTGATAAGCCGGATAGGCGTATAGCTGACTTTACGCCTGATTATGTAGGCTGCACTATACCCGATGAGTTTATTGTCGGATACGGACTTGACTATGCGGAGATGTACAGAAACTTGCCGTATGTTGCAGTTGTTGGAGAATGATTAATTATATTTTTATAGGAGGTCGTTTTATGAAAAAGTTTAATGAATACGCAGACAGCTTTACTGAGTTTGCTGAACCGTACGCTAAGAGAACAAGCAGGTTCTTCTGCGATGCAAAAGATGCTATTGAAGACAAATACTATCATGAAAAGAAGAAGTATATCAGAAAACGCAGAATCAATAAAATCAAAAATGCCTTAGAAGGAACACTGGGAGCGGTAATTCTTGTTATTACAGTGGTTGCCGGTGTATTTGCCGTTGCTCAGGGAGCGCACAGAATTTTGAGCGGCGGAAGATTAAAATGCACAAAGAATAAAAAGCATGAGAACCATTCAAATAACGGTTCTGTAAAAATAAAAGAGAAAAAGAAGAAAGATAATAGTTCAGGTTATATTACTCTCTAATACGGCAGGTAAAGCGGTATATAACTTTTTAATACGATCAGAAAAGAGGCAGAAAAATGGACATAAGAGAAAAATTTTCAGATAAAGTAAAAGACCTTGAAGCCTCGGCGATAAGAGAAATATTTAAGCTTCTCGGCAAACCGGGCATAATTTCATTTGCAGGCGGTGCACCTGACCCAAACTTGTTTCCTAAAGAGGAACTCGCATCTATTGCGGCAGATGTTCTGAAAAACCAGGGCGAAGTTGCACTTCAGTATGGTGTAACAGAAGGCTATGCGCCGCTTGTTGAATGGGTTAAAAACCGTATGATTTCTCAGGGGATTATTAATGAAAACGACGGAAACGGTACGATAATTGTCAGCGGCGGTCAGCAGGGGATTGATTTGGCTTCTAAGTCATTACTCAATCCCGGTGACGCGGTTGTTTGTGAACAGCCAAGTTTTGTAGGCGGATTAAACTGCTTCCGTTCATATAACGCTGAGATTTACGGTGTTAAGGCTGAAAGCGACGGACTTGATATGGATGCGCTTGAGGATTTACTTCGCGGACATTCAAATGTCAAGATTGTTTATACAATTGCTACATTCCAAAATCCGTCAGGTATTACTATGTCGCTCAAAAAGAGAAAGAGACTTTTGGAGCTCGCATCAAAGTATGATTTTATAATTTTTGAGGACAACCCATACGGTGAACTTAGATTTGCAGGCGAGGATGTACCGACTATGAAGTCAATGGATACAGAAGGCAGAGTTGTATATCTTGGCTCGTTTTCAAAGATTCTGTCACCGGGTCTTAGACTTGGATTTGTTGCATGCAATCAGGATCTTCTTGAAAGAATGGTTATTTGCAAGCAGGTTCAGGATGTACATACAAACGTTTTGTCACAGATGATAGCTTATGAATATGTTACGCGTTATTCTATTGACGAGCATATTGCAAAGCTCAGAAAGACCTACGGTGAAAAGTGCAGACTTATGTGTGAGTGTATGGACAAGCACTTCCCCGGCTGTGTTACGCATACAATACCTGAGGGGGGATTATTCCTGTTTTGTGAAATGCCTGAAAAGTATGATACAAAAGAAATAATGGCAATGGCGGTTGATAGAGGAGTTGCATTTGTTCCGGGTTCAACAACTATGATTGATGACAAAGCAAAGTACAGCACATTCCGCATGAACTATTCCACCGCTTCATTTGAACAGATAGAACAGGGAATTAAAATTCTCGGCGATTTGCTGAAGGAAGTAGTAGGTGAATAGAATTGAGTGATACAAACACAAACCAAACCAAAAAGAGAATATTAAGTGGTATACAGCCGTCCGGTGCGTTGACTCTGGGCAACTATGTCGGCGCTCTTAAAAATTGGGTTGACCTTGCGGCGACAGATGAGTATGAATGTTACTTCATGCTTGCTGATTTACATACAATAACCGTAAGACAAGACCCAAAAGTTTTCAGAAAAAACACGATGGACTTGCTTGCGCTGTTTATTGCTTCGGGACTTGATCCTGAAAAGAACCCGATTTTCTTCCAGTCGCATGTTCCGGCTCATTCAATGCTTGGCTGGGTTATGATGTGTTATACATATATGGGCGAACTGTCGAGAATGACACAGTATAAGGACAAGGCTAAAAAACATGCCGACAACTTAAATGCAGGTTTGTTCACATACCCGTCGCTGATGGCGGCAGATATTCTTTTGTATCAGGCTGACTTGGTTCCGGTTGGAGATGACCAGATGCAGCATCTTGAAATTACCAGAGATTTGGCTAACCGGTTTAATAACGCAAACAGTCCGACTTTTAAGGTGCCTGAAGCGTATATACCAAAGGTAGGCGCAAGAATAATGAGCCTTCAGGAACCTACACAGAAGATGTCAAAATCAGATTCAAACGAGAATAGCTATATTCTTTTGCTTGACCCGATTGATAAGACGGTCAAGAAGATAAAGAGAGCAGTTACAGATTCAGGCAGCGAGGTTAAGCGCGGCGAAGGCAAAGAGGGAATCGAAAACCTAATGAACATTTATTCAGCCACTACCGGTAAGACTATGGACGAAATTGAAGCTGAGTTTGACGGCAAAGGCTACGGTGACTTTAAGAGTGCGGTTGCTGAAGCGGTTGCAGAGACAATTCGCCCAATACAGAATAAATATAACGATCTTATGTCTAACAAAGATTACTTGGTTCAGATTTATAAAAACGGCGCTGAAAACGCAAATAAAACTGCTATGAAAACTGTTTCAAAAGTTTATAGAAAAATAGGATTTATTCAGCCTTAATTCCGGGAGGATTAAAATGATTTTTGATAATAATGTATTTGTGCTTTTGGCTCTGGCAGTTGCGTTTCTGATTTCATTTTCTGCAACGCCGATGGTTATTTCACTTGCACATAAGGTCAATGCAATCGATGTACCAAAAGACACCAGACGCGTACATAAAAAACCTACTCCGCTTATGGGAGGACTGGCTATATTTTATGGATTTATCGTAAGCGTGATTTGTTTTGCAACGATAGACAAAGAGGTTATGGGAATCTTAATCGGATGTTCTATAATAGTTGCAACCGGCGCAATAGATGATATTTCTGATATGAAGCCAATTGTTAAGCTGATTTGCCAGATCCTTGCGGCCGCTGTTGTTGTGTACAGCGGAGTTAGAATCGAACATTTTGCCAATCCGTTTGCAAACTGGTTCGGCGGTCCTTATATAGTATTGAACTATTGGGTTTCATGTGCAATAACCATGGTTTGGATAGTCGGCATATGCAATGCGGTTAATCTTATTGACGGACTTGATGGACTTGCTGTAGGTGTGTCGTCTATTGCTTCAATCGCACTTTTGGCGCTCACAATTATAAGTGAGAACTTAAATGTTGCAATTATCACAGCTGCTGTTGCAGGTGCAGGATTTGGCTTTTTGCCGTATAACTATAATCCGGCTAAGATTTTCATGGGTGATACGGGCGCATTGTTTCTCGGCTTTATTTTGGGCTGTATTTCTATACAGGGAATGCTTAAAATGTCTGCGGTTATAACGTTTGCGGTTCCTATTTTGATATTGGGACTTCCGATATTTGACACTACGTTTGCGATTGTTAGACGTGTGCTCACAGGTCACTCGCCTATGCAGGCTGATAGAGGGCATTTGCATCACAGGCTGCTTGATATGGGGTTTTCGCAGAGACGTGTTGTGACAATTTTGTATACGCTTACTGCTGTATTGTGCATGACCGCAGTTGTTATTTCTATTAAGGGATATGGACGCGGTTTGATATTAATTTGTTCGGTACTGCTGATTATCCTTGTTTCGATTAAGGTTATGGGCGAACTTAGAGACCCAAGTCAGTATTCAAATTATAATTCTGACGAGCAGCTTATGGAGGAGAAAGATTATGACAAATAAGATAAAGGTTATGACCATATTTGGTACACGTCCGGAAGCAATAAAGATGGCTCCGCTTGTGAAGGAACTTGAAAAAAACAGTGACAAGATAGAATCTATTGTCTGTGTGACTGCTCAGCATCGTGAAATGCTTGATCAGGTTCTGAAAATTTTTGATATAGCTCCTGATTATGATTTGGATATAATGCACGAGCGTCAAACCTTGGTACATATTGTAACACGGGCTCTTGAAGGCTTGGATGAGATCATGAAGAAGGTTAAACCCGACATTGTGCTCGTTCATGGTGATACGTCAACTACTTTTGTTGGCAGTCTTGCGGCGTATTATAATCAAATTATGCTGGGACATGTTGAGGCAGGTCTGCGTACTTTTGATAAGTATTTTCCGTTCCCGGAAGAAATAAACAGAAGAATAACAGGTGTTATTGCTGACATGCACTTTGCTCCGACAAAGCGGAATGAAGAGAATCTGCTGCGTGAGAATACGCCAAGTGAAAATATTTATATTACAGGAAACACAGTTATTGACGCGCTTAAAACAACGGTTCGTGATGACTATGTTTTCAGTGACGATGGACTTAAAAATCTTGATTGGGATACCAAAAAGGTTATTGTTATGACTGCTCACAGGCGTGAAAACTTAGGTGAGCCGCTCAGGAATATATGCTGTGCAGTTCGCAGAATTGTAGAGGATAATCCTGATGTTCAGGTTGTATATCCCGTTCATCTTAATCCTGCTGTCAGAGAGGTTGCATTTGATATTTTAGGCGGTCATGACAGAATAAAGCTTATTGACCCTGTTAACGCAGATGAACTGCATAACGCCATTAAGAGAGGATATTTGGTTCTTACTGATTCGGGCGGTTTGCAGGAGGAGGCGCCGTCGCTCGGAAAGCCGGTGCTTGTTCTAAGAAACGAGACAGAACGACCGGAAGCTGTTGATGCAGGAACAGTTAAAATTGCAGGTGTTGATGAGGATACAATTTATAATATGACACAGGAGCTTATCACAAACAGCGATGAATATAACAAGATGGCTCATGCGGTAAACCCATATGGAGACGGACATGCATCCGAAAGAATTGTTAAGGCAATACTTGATAGGTTACAATAAAAAGTTTTTTAGTTTCTTTTGCCTCTTTAAATTGGATTTTTGTGCATATTTCAGCAAAGGCTTTGGCTTCATTGTCGCCGAGGCTTGGTATGGCGGAATATGGGCTCGGCAATGGTTTCAAAGCTAAAGCCTTTGCTGAATTTGACTTTATCGACACTTTAAAATACCCGTGATTGCACGGGTATTTTTTTACGATTTAAGGAGTGTATAAAAAATCTTCATCATTCCCGGACTGACAAATCCCTGAATAAGAGATGAAATAACAAGTACAATGAGCAAAATTAGTGCAGATATGGCACATTTTAAAATAAATCGTATATAGTTCGGATTTTGAGTAGTTATATGGCTTAGGTTTCTCTTTCTGCCGTATTTAAAAATTTTTATGCTCTCTGAGGTTGAGTATGCCGAAAAAATGATTATTGCCGGCACAGCAATTGCATTGCACAGAAAGATGCTCAAAACTGAAAAAACCGCACCCTTTATCATGTAACGCGAAATAAAAAATGCCGCAGTCATTCCTATGCTGAATCCCTTTGAGAAAATCCTAATAAAGGCAAGCGGACATAGAAATACGCTTAAAGCTGACGCAAACAGTACAGTTGTCAGCTTTAAGTTGTCTGCTAAAACTGATATAAATACTTCTTTAGATGATACACCTATTAGTACACTGCCGATGAAATAATTTTGAATATAAGAAAATATTTTGTTGACGCTTTCTGTGTCAGACATTTTGTATGTAATGCAGCCGGCAATGATTCCGCCGATGATTGAAAAGGTGTATAGAAAGAACAGTAGTCTGTTTTGCGAAATAAGTTTTGCTATTGCCGACTTAATCTTATCCTTATTAGTTTTTAATAAAAGTGTTTTCTCTGTCATAGAGTTTATCTCTCCTTGTAAATTTTGTTTAATAAAATATATGACAGTGCCGGAAAAATATTTGTATTTTTATATTTAAATTGAAAAAATATGCGGATAAGTTTGTATTCATGACTTTATTATGGTATAATAAAACAGAAGGAGATGTAAAAATGGATACGAATATTATGCTTAGAACGCTTACTTCAAAATCAGGAATAAGCGGATATGAAAATAGTATTGCGCAATACGCAGCTCACGAACTGGGCAAGTACTGCGATAGTTCTGAAATTAATAAAATGGGAAGTGTACATGGATATATAAAAGGTACAGGCGGCGAAAATCGCAGGAAGATTATGCTTGAAGCACATATGGATCAAGTCGGATTTCTGGTTACAATGATTAACGATGACGGCAGTATTTCGTTTACGGCGGCAGGTGGTATTGATGCAAGAATTTTGCCTTGCCTCAGAGTAAAGATTTTGGGAGAAAAAACAATTGACGGAGTGATTCTTGCGCCCGGTGATGAGAGTGTTGCAGAGAAAAATGCTGAACTCAAGACACTGAAAATATATACAGGATATTCTGCGGATGAGCTCAAAAAAATTGTCTCGCCCGGAGACGCTGTTGTGTTTGACAGTGATTATATTGAACTTTTTGACAATCTGCGCTGCAGCGGTTCAATGGATAACAGAAGCGGAATGACGGCTGTGTTTAATGCACTTGAATATATAAAGCAAAACCCTGTTGAGGCAGATATACACGTTGTGTTTTCAACTCAGGAGGAAATCGGTCTTCGGGGAGCGTATACAAGCACATATGATATTAATCCTGATATGGCAATAGTTATTGATGTAACTCATGGAACTACGGTTGATTCGGTTGATGATACCGGAGTGTTTGATTTGGGCAGCGGAGCAATAATTCTGCGCGGACCCAATGTGGATTATAACATGTCAAAAAAGCTGATTGATCTTGCCGAGGATTCCGGTATAAAGCATAAAGTTGAAGTTGCAGGAGGTGCGTCAGGCACAACTGCGTGGGCAATACAGACAATACGCTGCGGTGTTCCTGTTTTGCTTATTTCTATTCCGCTGAGATACATGCACACAAATGTTGAAGTGCTTGATACGAAAGATGTTGAGAATTCAGGCAGGCTTATGGGGCTTGCGACTGAGTATTTCGGTAAGGAGGTTAAATAATGAGTGTAAAAAGTCCAGATAAAATTTCAGTTGATACCGAACTTATCAAAAAACTTACATCAGCTTTCGGTGTTTCGGGTTGTGAATTTGACGTAAGAGATTTAATACTTTCAGAAATCAAGGATTGTTGCGATAATGTTTGTACGGATAAAATCGGAAACCTGATTGCGGTGAAAAAGTCGCATAACCCTGATTCAAAGACCGTTATGCTCATGTCAAACATGGATGAACCAGGGTTTATCATAAGCCGTGTTAAAGAAGGCGGAGGTGCGTTTCTTGATTTTGGAGCAGTCGGAAAAATCCGTCCGCATACCGCAGTATCAGAGTCAGTAGTGGTAGGAGAAAATAAAATCAATGGAGTAATATCGCTTAAAGCAGTGCATTTAACGACAAAAGAAGAAC
>CAOKIL010000013.1 GCA_948468535.1 uncultured Eubacteriales bacterium | reverse complement strand
ATGACAAAAATCCTTGTTTCGCAACAAAAGATAATAAAGGAGATTGCAAAAAAGGGAAGGGACTGCGTTATAGTGGGACGCAGCGCCGATGTACTGCTTAAAGAATATAATCCGTTTAATATATTTGTGTATGCGGATATGGCTTCAAAAATTGCGCGGTGCCGAAACAGGGCAGCTGATGTAAAAGATTTAAGCGACCGGGAGCTTGAAAAGAAGATTAAACAGATTGATTTGAATCGTGCAAAAAGCCGTGAGCTTCTGACAAGCAGCAAATGGGGACGCAAAGAATCATATCATCTCTGTATAAACACAACCGGTGCGGATATTACCGGTATTACTCCGCTGATTGCAAAGTATGCAGAGTTTATGTTAGAAAAAAGATAAAATTTGAGGATAAGTATTTAGGTAAGGATATAATGAATATAAAACTTTCAGATCATTTTAATTATAACAAACTGTTGAGGTTTGTGCTGCCGTCAGTTATAATGATGATTTTTACATCTATTTACAGTGTGGTTGACGGTTTGTTTGTGTCAAACTTTGTCGGCAAAGTACCTTTTGCGGCAATAAATCTTATATTTCCTCTGCTTATGATTTTGGGTGCACTTGGGTTTATGCTTGGTACCGGCGGAAGCGCAATCGTGGCCAAAACGCTCGGTGAAGGAGACAGAGACTGTGCCAACCGATATTTTTCGCTTCTGATATATACCGCGGCAATCACCGGTGTTGTTTTGACAGTTCTTGGAGTAATTTTTGTAAGACCTGCTGCCGGTCTAATGGGTGCAGAGGGCGAGATGCTTGAGAACTGTGTATTGTACGGCAGGATTATATTGATTGCTCTGCCAGCATTTATGCTTCAAAACATGTTCCAAAGTTTTTTGATTACAGCAGAAAAACCGCATATGGGTCTTGCGGTGACGGTAATTGCAGGCGTCACAAACATGATACTTGACGCCGTGTTTATTATCGTTTTCAAACTTGGTTTGGCGGGTGCTGCTGCTGCGACTGCAATTAGTCAGTGTATAGGCGGTATCGTGCCGCTGATATACTTTCTGCGGAAAAACAGCAGTCTGCTGAGACTGACCAAAGCGCGTTTTGAACCGGCTGTAATTCTTAAATCATGTGCAAACGGTTCATCTGAACTGCTTTCAAATATTTCAGCGTCAGTCGTAACAATGCTGTACAATTTCAAACTAATGAATCTTGCAGGAGAAAACGGAATTGCGGCATACGGAGTTATTATGTATGTTCAGTTTGTATTTGTAGCGATTTTTATAGGATACTCGATAGGCTGTGCGCCGATTGTCGGTTATCACTACGGCGCGGAGAACCATAACGAGCTGAAAAGCGTATTTAAAAAGAGTATAACAATTGTTGGAGTCTGCGGAGCGGTACTTGCTGTTTTGGCATTTGTTATGTCCTCGCCGCTTTCAAGACTGTTTGTCGGATATGATAAAGAGTTATTTAATATGACGGTGCGTGGATTTAAGATGTATTCCGTATCATTTTTAATGTGCGGATTTGGTATTTTCGGTTCATCATTTTTTACTGCACTTAGTAACGGGGCAGTATCTGCAGCTATATCGTTTTTAAGAACAGTGGTATTTCAGATTGCCGCAGTTTTGATTTTGCCGATATTCTGGGGTATTGACGGCATATGGCTTGCAATTTCGGTCGCAGAATTACTTGCAATGCTTGTGACTTTTGGATTTTTATTTAAAAAGAGAAATGTTTATCACTATATGTAATGCTCGGTGTTGTGCGTAATTGACATTTATGAAAAATTATGGTATAATAATATACTATACTATGCCGCAGAGCCGAAATGCGGCTGTAAGTATATTTTGAAATCTATTCAGATAAAGACACTGATGGGTTGAAGTTAATGTCTGAGGGGGAACAGCCGAAGATGGTTTTTTCAAGTTTACTGTTTTTATGTATATTCCTGCCTATTGTGCTGCTGCTTTATTTCTGGAACGGCAATATAACATACAGGAATACCGTGATGGTTATAGCATCACTGATTTTTTATGCGTGGGGCGAGCCGGTATGGGTTATAGCCCTGCTTGTCAGCGCTGCTATTGATTATATAAATGGACTTGTTATTCATAAGTATTTTGGCAGATGGCAGGCTAAGCTGGCATTGATTGCCTCGCTTGTGCTTAATCTTGGTATACTCGCTACGTTTAAATATTCATCATGGCTGATCGGCAGTATAAATTCGGTGTTTGGTCTTAGTATACCCTACTATAATTTTGCACTGCCGCTTGGTATTTCGTTTTATACATTCCAGACCCTGTCTTATACAATAGACATGTACAGAGGCGAGATAGAGGTACAGAAAAATCCTTTGAACTTTTTATGTTATGTTTCGATGTTCCCTCAGCTCGTCGCAGGTCCTATTGTTCGTTATGTAGATATCCAGAAGCAGATTAATTACAGACACGTTACTCTTAAAGGGTTTGAATACGGCATCTTGAGATTCGTTCAGGGAATGCTCAAAAAGGTTGTTCTGGCAAATGGTATAGGAGCTGTTGCAACATCCCTGCTTGAAACTAATTTTAGCACTGCAAATTCGGTTTTGTCGGCTTGGGTAGGAATTATAGCGTATACATTTCAGATTTATTTTGACTTTTCCGGATATTCAGATATGGCTATCGGTATGGGCAGAATGTTCGGATTTAACTTCCTTGAAAACTTCAACTATCCGTATATTTCGAAGAATATTACCGAATTTTGGAGAAGATGGCATATCTCGCTCAGCTCGTTTTTTAGAGACTATGTGTATATTCCTTTGGGAGGCAACCGAAAACACCAAACGTTTAATATTATGGTGGTTTGGATGCTCACAGGTCTATGGCACGGTGCAAGCTGGAACTTTGTGCTCTGGGGATTGTTCTACGGTATAATTTTGATAATCGAGAAAAAGGCGTTTAAAGGTGTGCTCCTCAGACTTCCCGCGTTTTTCGGGCATTTATACAGCATTGTTGTATTTGTTCTGGGCTGGGCATTATTCTACTTTACTGATTTTAATGATCTTAAAAATTGGTTTGTTTGTGCATTCGGCGGAACGGGCAAGTTATACGATTATACAGGGTTTACCGCACTCATGTCAAATCTATGGCTGTTTGTTGCTTGTGCGATTGCTTCGACGCCGCTGCTAAGGTACAGTTATCGCTGGTTTGCCGGCAAGTGCAAGGCAGTGAATATAATTGTTACGCCTGTATTGGTTGTTGTTCTGCTTGCGGCGTGTTTCGTGCTGCTTGTGGGAGAATCGTATAATCCATTCCTGTATTTCAGGTTTTAAAGACAATCGGGCTGACAGCAGTCCGATTTATGCATAAAGGGGATATGATAAATGAAAACAGCAAGAAGAGTTATTACGGTAATGCTATTCATAGCTTTTCTCATTGCAGGATTTGTTACGGTTGTTATTCTGCCGAAGGATGAGAACAGTGCAAAGCAGGAAAACAGAAATCTTGCAGCGATGCCTCAGTTCAGTTGGGAGAATCTCATATCGGGCAATTTCAGTCGTGATTTTGAAACATATATTTCTGACAACGTGGGTTACCGCAGTGTGTTTACAAATATTTCTTCAGGCTATAAAAGCAGTAAGGGTATAAATAAGTTTGGCAAGGTTGTTGATACAAACGGCGATTTAGGTACCGGCTCAACAACAAAGAGCCAGCTTCTTGTAACGGATGATAGAGTCATGGAAGTTTATCACATAGATGAAGAAGCACGAAAAGAATATATTGATATGATTGACTTTTATGCCCAAAAACTCCCTGATGGAATAAATGTTTATTCAATGATTATCCCGACACAGGTAGACTTTATACCATTTTATAACACGGTTGGAGATAATCAAAAGGAAAGTATAGATTATTTTTACAAAAACTTTAACATACGCGTTAAGAATATAAACGTGTATGATACACTGAAGGAACATTTTGATAAAGATGAGTATGTTTACTTTAGAACAGACCACCACTGGACACAGCTCGGTGCATATTATTCATACTGCAAGATGGGCGAGGATATGGGCTTCCCGGTTCAGAAGATAGAGGACTTTCAAAAAGGCGAGGTCAAAGACTTTACCGGTTATCTATACGGTCAGGCAGAGGCTCCGTATCTCGCAGACCATAAAGACACGATAGATTATTATAAAAATGAATTAAACGATATTGAGTTTAAAGCTGTGACATTCAGCTATATACCCGATCAGGAATTTGATTACAAGGGCAAAATGTTTGATTTGGGTAAAGAAAAGTCATATACAATGTTCTTAGGCGGTGACCAACCATATATAGAAATAGACTCGGCAAGTCCGAATAAAAAAACACTGGTAATGTTAAAGGATTCGTATTCAAATGCCCTTATTCCATGGCTGACATGCTCGTACAGTAAGATCATAGTCATAGACGCCAGAACTTTTGACCAGACAATAACAAAACTTTTAAATACCACACCTGTTGATGACTTCCTGATAACAAACTATATTATGGGAACAAACTTCAGGGATTATATTCAAATGTGCCGTGACATATATTGAAACAGAGAGTTAAAGTAGTGGTTTAACAAGCATCAACTCCGTTTTACTTCAATAAATTGTAACTTTATTGTTAGATTTTTGTAAAATCTCTTTACAAATTTGTAATAATGTGCTATAATATAAAAAATGTTGTGAAAAGGGGTTGGATATTTGTACGGTCAGAATGATTTATCAAAGATCAAGTCCAGTCTTACCGACAACGTTGGCCATAAGGTCAGATTGACGGCGAAGAAAGGCAGAAAGCAAATCGTAACGCGTGAAGGTGTTATTGAAAGCACTTATCCCAGTATCTTTACAGTTAAACTGGATAATCAGAGTGAGTTCTTTACATCTGAACAAAGGGTATCTTACAGCTATACAGATGTTCTTACAAAGTCTGTTGAGCTGGTCATATATACTCCTCAAGATGGAACAGATTCTGTTTTCTTTGACAGAGCAGATGATGAGGGAGTTATGACTGATGTTGCAGATATGGAAGAAATCGTATAAGATTTTTTGTAATATATTTGCAATGGTAAAAGATATAAAACTTTGCCGCTGAAAAAAGCCCCGAACATGGGGCTTTTTTCATGCGCTTTTTTGTAGAATTAAAGAAATTAAAAATATTGTTAGAAAAAAGTAACAAAGACAAGGCTTAAACAGCGTGCTTTCGTCTTGACTTTTTGACGAAATTTGTGTATAATATGCGTTGTGAATTCTATTCGTACACGATTTCTGATAGATTTCTGTTGTATTATCTTCTTTAATAAAAGCAACAATAGTAGTACCTAACGTCCGTGTTTCAGCCTTTAAAGAGAATGTTATTTTTCGGATTTGGTGGATATAGGTAAAATTTAGGATGTTTTGGATAAATTAACAAAGTAAAAAACAGACGCACAATTTAAGGGGGTGCTTTAAGACATTGACTTGGATATGGATATTAATATTGGTAGCTGTTATAATTTTAGGATTAGTCGGAGCTTTTGCTGCGTTTAAATATGGCTATTCATATAGAAAGAATTTTGCAGAGCTCAAAATCGGCAGCGCTGAAGAAGAAGCTGAACGGATTATGAACGAGGCAACAGATGCCGCAGAAAAAGAAGCGGAAAACATAAAAAAGGAAAAACTGCTTGAAGCTAAAGAAGAGATACATAAATCGAGAACAGAATTAGAACGTGAAATCAAAGAGAGAAGAAATGATTTACAACGTCAGGAAAGACGTGTACAGCAAAAAGAAGATACAATTGACAAGAAAAGTCAGATGATTGAAAAGAAAGAGGAGCAGATTCAAATTAAGTATAATGAAGTTGAAGAACTCCTGGCAGAAACAGAACGTGTTAAAAAGCTGCAGATTGCACAGCTTGAAAAAGTTGCGACTATGACAGCGTCACAGGCTAAAGATTTGCTTCTTAAAGAAGTAGAAGACGATGTTAAACACGAATCTGCGCTGCTTATCAAGAGCGCGACCGAGCAGGCTAAGGAAGAAGCCGAGAATCAGGCGAAGAAGATTATTACTGAAGCAATACAGAGATTTGCCGCAGATTTTGTCACGGAGACAACCGTATCGGTTGTACCGTTGCCAAATGATGAAATGAAAGGCAGAATCATTGGCCGCGAGGGCAGAAATATCAGAACAATCGAAACTCTTACCGGTATTGATTTGATTATTGACGATACACCGGAAGCTGTTATTCTTTCGGGTTTTGACCCTGTGAAACGTGAGGTTGCAAGACGCACGATTGAAAAGCTTATTACCGATGGCAGAATTCATCCGGGACGTATCGAAGAAATGGTCGAGAAATCCAATAAAGAGGTTATGAGCATTGTAAAGCAGGAAGGTGAAAGAGCAGTATTTGACACTAATGTTCATGGCATAAACAATGAGCTTGTGAAGTTAATCGGCAGATTGAAGTACAGAACAAGTTACGGTCAGAATGTTCTTCAGCATTCGGTTGAGGTATCGCACTTGGCAGGTCTTATGGCGGCTGAGCTTGGCGCGGATGTTGCATTGGCAAAGCGTGCAGGTTTACTGCATGATATAGGTAAGGCTCTTGACCATGAGGTTGAAGGTTCGCACGTTACAATCGGCGCGGATATTGCAAAGAAGTATAAGGAGAATGATAAAGTTATTCACTGTATACTTGCACATCACGGCGATATAGAACCAAATTCAATTGAGGCATGTCTTATTCAGGCAGCAGACAGTATATCTGCCGCAAGACCGGGTGCAAGACGCGAGAATCTTGAGAATTATATCAAACGTCTTGAACAGCTTGAAGAAATCTCGAACTCGTTTGAAGGTGTTGAGCGTTCATTTGCTATACAGGCAGGACGTGAGGTTCGTATTATGGTTAAGGCGGATGAGGTCAGCGATGACGATACAATCTTAATGGCAAAAGATATAGTTAAGAAGATTGAAGAAACTATGGAATATCCGGGACAGATTAAGGTTAACGTTATCCGTGAGCTCAGAGCTATCGAGTACGCTAAATAATCAGCGTTGTTTGGATTTTGAAAAAGTCGGACTGTTTTGCAAATTTGCAGAGCAGTCCTTTACATTTTTGTTACATAATGATAAAATAATATTAATTTGGAAAAAACTATTGCATTTTAATTTTATGTGTGATATAATTCAATATACTGATGCTTTGAGATTAAGCAAAATATAATAAACATGATACGCTTTTGGGCGTCGAGGAGGAAGTTTAAAGATGCAAACAGCTTTAATTATCATTCATGTAGTTATAGCAGTTATTCTGACTGTTATTGTACTTATGCAGCACGGAAAGCAGCAGGGTCTGTCAGGTGCCATTGCAGGCGGTGCAGAGACCTTCTTTGGAAAGAATAAAGGCAAGACAGTTGATGCTATGCTCAAGAAGTTTACAGCAGTTGTTGCAATTTTGTTTATTGTTTCATCTGTTGCTCTTACAGGTGTATCAATCAGTCATTATTCAGCTCAGAACTCAGTTGAAGACAGCAACGAAGGTCAGACAGCGGTTACAATGGACGAGAATGGTAACCTGGTTGACGAGAACGGTAATATTGTTGCTACTTCTGAGGATTTGCAGGCTGCACAGACAGAAGAAGGTGCTGAAGGTACAACAGATATGGGAGTTGAGGAAGTTGAAGGCGCAGCCCAGGATGTAGGAGATGCAGTCCAGGACGCTGCTCAGGACGCAGAAGCTGCTGTTGATATGAATGCAGCAGATACAGCAGAAAACGGACAGGCTGCTGTAGACGGTCAGTAATTTAGTAATATCTAAATCAGACTAATATATAGACTATCTTATTAAGTCGATTAGTTAGGTAAATTCAAAGTATATAAATTGTATTCTTGGGGGTGGGCGTCAGTCTGCCCCTTTATTCAATAAGGCGCAATAGCGCTGTTATTAAATAGTATTGTTATAGGAGAATTATTATGAAAGACACAAAATTGTTTGTGGTTCTTCCTTGTTATAATGAGGAGGAAGTTCTTGGCGAGACATCTAAACGTCTTTTAGATTTGTACATTCGTATGATAAGCGATGAACTTATCAGTTCAGAGAGTAAAATTGTTTTTGTTGACGACGGCAGCCGCGACAGAACATGGGAAATCATCAGTGAACTTTGTGACAGTGACGCGATATACCGCGGAGTTAAGCTTGCACACAATGCCGGACACCAAAATGCGTTGCTTGGCGGATTAATGACAGTAAAGGATGAATGTGACTGCGCGATATCCATTGATGCAGACTTGCAGGATGATATCAATGTTATACCTGAAATGGTTAAAAAATTTGATGTAGGCTGTGATGTGGTGTACGGTGTTCGCAGTGACAGACAAACAGATACATTTTTCAAAAGAACAACAGCACAGGGATTTTATAAATTTATGTCTGCTATGGGCGTTGATGTTGTTTATAATCATGCGGATTACAGATTGATGAGCAGCCGTTCGCTTAATGATTTAAGTAGATTTAAAGAGGTTAATTTGTTTCTGCGCGGACTTGTTCCACTTATCGGATATAAGAGTGATAATGTGTATTATGAGCGTGCAGAGCGTTTTGCGGGCGAGAGTAAGTATCCGTTAAAAAAAATGCTGTCATTTGCATTTGACGGCATAACATCGTTTAGTGTTAAGCCGATAAAGATTCTTTGGTCAGTCGGTATTCTGGTTTGTTTAGCTGCGATGATTGCGGCTGTATACACACTTGTCAGCAAATTTTTTGGCTATACGTCTGACGGCTGGGCATCGCTTATGTGCTCCATATGGTTTCTTGGCGGAGTACAGCTAATATCTATAGGTGTGATAGGTGAATATATCGGTAAGATATACAGAGAGACAAAAGCAAGACCCAGATATATTATCGAAACGTATAAAAAGTAATTTTGTTAGTCCATAATATTGAACTTGTCAAAGAGGTGAATTTATGAAAAAGAGAATTACAGCATTTTTACTGACATTATGTATAATAATGCCGTGCCTCGGAGCATCTGCTTATGACCCCAACTGGTGGGCTGAAGATACTGTGAGAGGTGCAATGGAATACAGCCTAATTTCAAATGAATACGGCAAAAAACCGTATACCGATGCAATAACTCGATTAGACTTTATCAATGTAGCGGTTAATATTTATTGTACAATTACCGCTGAGGATGTGACGTCAAATGCATATTCACCGTTTGTAGATACGGATAATGTTTTCTCAAACATGGCATATTATGCCGGAATCATAAGCGGTGACGGAGAAGGGCATTTTTTCCCGGATAATTTTATAACCAGACAAGAAATGTGCAAGGTTATTACAAGTATGCTGTCTGCAGCGGGTGTGCTTGGACCTTACTTCCCGTCAACAGGTGTATTTGATGGTATTCAGGATTCTTGGGATATAGACAGTTGGGCAAGAGACTATGTCGCTTTTATGCTGGATAATGACTTGATGGCAGGATATGACGGCTATTTTAAGCCGAAAGAATACGTCTCGCGTGAAGAAGCAGCTATTATTGCGTACCGCTGTTTCATCAAATACGGCAGAGATGTTGAAGGAAAAATAGAATCAGCTTTAAAAGAAGATACAGACTCAAACGGACGCAGAGTGTCTACGCTTCAAAAAACAGTTATGCAGAGCAATGGAACAGTCATAGCTCTGCGCAACGCTCCGGATAAGCAGCTTGTAACATCGAGCGGTGAAGTTATCGGCGGAGGTGAGCCGGTGGTAGAGCCTGACCCTATTCCGATACCTGATGGAAACGGCGGATATGCGCCGAGCGGCACTCCGCTTCAGCAGCCGGATGCACAAGGCTTATATGCGCTCAAATCATATTCCGAGACGCTTGCAACAGGTGAGGCAACTGACAAAGAAATTCGCGTATTCGGTGATGTCGGTGTCAGATATAATTCCGTTGAAGAAGCAGACGCTCACATGACGGAGGTTGTTGTTCCTGTATGGGAGCTTGACGGAAATAATGAGCTTCAAACAGGATGGCGCAAGTTCAGAATAAACTCAGTACTTGCCAATGATGTACAGGCGATTTTCAGTGAGATTTATAACTCTCCCGAAAGACCGCCGATTAAGGATGCAAGCGGTTATGCGTGGAGAAGCGCGTTATCGAGCGGAAGTATGTCTGAGCATAATTACGGTACCGTAATAGATCTCAATTATAATGAAAATTATTGTGTATATAAGAGCGGTCAGCAGATAGGAACATTCTATGACCCGTCATATTCTGTTTATTCATTCCCTCCGACAGGTGTTGTTGTTCAGACGTTTGCAAAATACGGATGGCTCTGGGGCGGAAACGCTTGGGTGAGTGGAACAAAAGACTATATGCACTTTACTTATCTCGGTAAGTAATACTTATTTGTTATAACTAAATTAAGATGTTCCCCGCCTCTATAGGCGGCGGGTTTCACTTAATTTTTTCAGTGGGAGTTACAATCTCCCACTGAAAAACGTTGAATGACGGCGTGATGCGCCTTATTGAAAAATCAAGACTGCCGTCCGATTTTTCGGACGGCAGTCTTGCAAAAGATTATTTAAAATTTTATTCTGAAATTATTCTGATTTATTTACTTCAACTACATCAGTGCGCCCCAAAAGATAATCAACCGAACAATTAAGATAATCAGCTATTTTTGCAAGACTAAAAGAAGATAATTCTTTTTTATCGGATATTTGACTTATAGAATTGATATTTAAGTCGCAGTCAAGCAACATATCACGAATTAGAATATTCTTATTTTTGCTAAATCCTTAATACGTCCTGCAAGTTCTTGTACAGTATACATAGATATTGACCTCCAAATTTGTGCAAAGCAACTAAATTAAGAAATATCTTTACTATTTATAGTAAAGATATTTCGTGATATAATATAGCCAAGTTATAAATCAATAACTTAAAAACGCAAAAATTATTGTAAATACACCTCTATTAATGAAATATATCTTTTTCTAAGGGGGGTAGATTGTTGTTAAGTTATTTCGACAAAGTGATTATATAATAATTTATTAAAATTTGCAATAGTTTTTGTGAAATGCTCTATTGTTGCGGCACAAAGTATGTTAAAAGGCTTCGCGCGTGGCGGAGCCTTTTACTATTAACTATTTTCTATTGAATTAATTAAATTTATCATTTCAACTGCGCCTTCGGCACATTCAAACCCTTTGTTTCCGGCCTTTGTTCCGGCACGCTCGATTGCTTGTTCAATATTTTCGGTAGTCAGCACGCCGAACATTACCGGTACATCAGAACTGAGCGACACCTGTGCGATTCCCTTTGAAACCTCATTGCACACATAGTCGTAATGACTCGTGTTGCCGCGGATAACTGCGCCAAGACAAATAATCGCGTCATACTTTCCGCTTTTTACCATCTTAGATGCAATAAGCGGTATTTCAAAAGCACCCGGAACCCATGCAACATTTATGTTATCTTCGCTTACATCATGACGAACAAGTCCGTCAACTGCTCCGCTGAGCAGCTTTGACACGATGAACTCGTTAAAACGCGATGCCACTATTCCTACTTTTGTATCTTTTTTTGAAACTAAGTTACCTTCAAATACTTTCATTTTAATATCTTAACTCCTTTATTATATAAATTTATTATTCTAATTGAGTATATGCCCCATGCGGTTCTTTTTTGTTTCAAGATAGAACTTGTCATATTCCGTTGGGTCAATTTTTATAGGTACTCTCTCGCTTATTTCCATACCGAAATCTGAAAGCTGATAAACTTTGTCAGGATTGTTGGTAAGAAGTTTAAGCGACTTCACGCCTAAGTCACGCAGTATCTGTGCGCCGATGAAATATTCGCGCAAGTCTCCACCAAAGCCCAGGGCAAGATTGGCTTCAAGTGTATCCATTCCTCTGTCCTGGAGTTCGTATGCACGTAACTTGTTTATCAGCCCTATACCTCTGCCCTCCTGACGCATGTATAGCAGTATCCCCCTGCCCTCGCGTTCAATCTGCATCATTGCAGAGGCGAGCTGTTCGCCGCAGTCACAGCGCAGCGAGCCGAATGCGTCACCGGTTAAACATTCTGAGTGTACACGGCACAGAACATCCTGTCCGCTGCTTATATTGCCCTTGACAAGTGCGACATGATGTTCGCCGTTTAACTTGTTAACATATCCGTATGCCTTGAATATTCCATATTTAGATGGCAGTTTTGTGACGGCCACACATTCAACCAGCTTATCATGGCGCTTCCTGTACTCCTGAATCGCTTTAATTGTTGTGAACTTTATTCCGAACTTTTCAGCAAGATGTTTAAGTTCTGGCATACGCATCATTTTTCCGTCCTCGCGCATTATCTCACAGCACAGACCGCACTCTTTTAGTCCTGCAAGACGCATAAGGTCAACAGTTGCTTCAGTGTGACCGCTGCGCTCAAGCACCCCATTTTCCTTTGCCAGCAGCGGAAACATATGTCCGGGTCTGCGAAAGTCCTCAGGCTTTGAAGTATCACTTACACACTGCCTTGCAGTAATCCCGCGCTCCTCGGCAGAAATTCCTGTTGTTGTGCTTATGTGGTCAACCGATACTGTGAAGGCGGTCTCGTGATTGTCCGTATTGTCGGATACCATCTGCGGAAATCTTAATTTTCGGCATATTTCCGAACTCATCGGCATACAAATCAACCCTTTGCCGTGAACCGCCATAAAGTTCACATTTTCAGTTGTAGCAAACTCTGCCGCACATATAAAGTCCCCCTCGTTTTCGCGGTTCTCGTCATCGGTCACCATAACTATCTTGCCGCGTTTTAAGTCATCCAAAACTTCTTCAATTGTACTGAAAGTATTATCTGACATGTTTATTCCTCCTGTCTTATCAGAATCCGAATTTTGCGAGATAATCCCGCGTTATACCACCTGGTTCTCCGCTTTGATATATCAGCTTTTCAATATATTTGCCGATACAGTCGGTTTCTATATTAACCATGTCACCTATATTTTTGAATGGTAATATTGTGTTTTCAGCGGTATGCGGAATCACTGAAATGCTAAAACTATTATTGTTTACCTCTGCAACTGTGAGACTGATTCCATCTATGGCAACTGAGCCCTTCTCTACTATATATTTTAGAACTTTTCTGTCTGCTTCTATCGTATACCACACAGCGTTTGACTCTCTGCGAATTTTGCTTATTCTTCCTGTGTCGTCTATGTGCCCTGAAACAATATGTCCGTCGAACCTTCCGTTTATCGGCATTGCACGCTCAAGATTAACCTTGTTTCCGCTTTTAAGACTGCCAAGTGACGAACGCCGCAGGCTCTCCGGCATTATATCTGCTGCAAATGATGTCTTGTTATAATCCGTAACAGTAAGGCACAGACCATTTACCGCAATACTGTCGCCTAAGGTTATGTCGCTCGTCACAAGCTCTGCGCTGACAGTCAATATTGCAGAGTTCGCACCTCGGATTATTGATTTTACATTTCCGACTTCTTCTATTATTCCTGTGAACAAATCTTCACCACCCCTTCTATCAGGATATCATTGCCGATAGTTCGGACTTCAGGCGAAGTAATTATAAATGCACCGTCGGGTGATTCAACGCCCATACCGCCTATCGGGGATTTTGCAGCGCTACCGCCAAACAGTTTTGGTGCAACATATGCTTTAACGTGGCTTACTATTCCGCTGTTTATTGCTGACCAGTTGATCTCTGCTCCGCCTTCAAGCAAAACACTGTCAATTTTTCTTGTTCCCAGTTCCTGCATCAGCGCATACAAATCTACATGACCGTCATGTTCAGAAACAACAATTATTTCACAGCCTTTTTCAATATACGGTGTATGTTGTTCTTTATTGCTGACACATGTGGCAATTATTGTTTTTGCTGTATCTGTTGTGTTCACAACGTTTGATTTAAGCGGAGTTCTGAGGTGTGTGTCGCATATTACTCGTACAGGGTTCCTACTTCCGGCAGACCGACAGGTAAGCATCGGGTCGTCTGCGATAACAGTTCCCACGCCTGTCATGACAGCTGCAAGAGCGCCGCGTACTTTGTGTACGTCCTCCCGTGCCGCATCACCTGTTATCCATTTAGACTTTCCCGTGTATGCCGCAATTTTACCGTCCAGCGTCATGGCATACTTCATTATTACATACGGCATACCGGTCGTGATATAATGAAAGAATACCGTATTAATTGCGTCGCACTCTTCGCGTAATACTCCCTCTGTAACCTCTATGCCGTGTTCGCGAAGTATTTTCACACCCTTGCCGGCTACTTTGGGATTCGGGTCGGGTGAACCGATTATCACGCGGCTGATTTTGTTTTCAATAATAACTTCGGTGCAGGGCGGAGTTTTTCCGTAGTGACAGCATGGTTCAAGTGTAACGTAAATTACTGCGCCCTCAGCGTTTTCACCGCGGGATATGCAGTCCGCAAACGCATTGCGCTCAGCATGAAGCTCACCGTACTTTTTATGCCAGCCTTGACCGATTATCCTGCCGTCTTTTACAATAACCGCGCCTACCATCGGATTGGGGTTAACCCGTCCTCTTCCTTTGACAGCCAGTTCAAGCGCTAATCTCATATAATCGTTATCCGTCATTCTTACACCTCCTAAATAATAAAGCCATGAACATTTGTTCAGGGCTGAATTTTATAAATAAAAAGCTCTGAAACGACAAGTCATTTCAGAGCATTCACTTAACAATGCCACATAAATTAAACAATCACTAATATTATGTATACAAGCATCTTCTTTCATCCAGACTGTAACTGTCGGCTTTGGAATTTCACCAAATCGGCCTTTCGGCTCGCGGGCTGTACCGCCGGTAGGGACTCTCACCCTGCCCCGAAGATATTATTAAATTGTTAGATAAATTATATCACTGTTATATTTATATGTCAAGTATTGTTAATTATGCTTATGTTAGTATTTGCGGAGAGTTAGAACATGTGTTATAATTATTTTAAATTATAGACTTTATATTCTAGCGTTTAAAAGGAATTTTAATATGGAAGTAATCAGCATAAAAAACTTAACAAAATCGTATGTCACATCTCATAATCCCGTTAATAAAATTTTTGGTGCAATAAGCGGCAGTTATAAGACAGACCGTTTCATTGCGCTTAATAAAATATGTCTGTCAGTGCGGCGCGGTGAAGCGGTTGGCATAATCGGCAAGAATGGTTCGGGTAAGTCTACTTTGCTTAAAATTCTTGCCGGGATATCGGGATATGACACAGGCGAATGTGACATTCACGGCAGCGTTTCGTCACTTTTGGAACTTGGTGTCGGATTTAACCCGGAATATTCGGGAATAGAAAACATATATTTAAACGGAACAGTAAACGGCTTGTCAAAAAAAGCCGTTTCAAGTCAGATTGATAATATACTTGAATTTGCAGAGATAACACCGCAGTTTGCAAAAAGCCCGGTTAAGACGTATTCGTCAGGTATGCTGATTCGCCTTGCGTTTGCCTCCATGATATGGCTCGACACCGATATAATATTAGTGGATGAGGCGTTGGCAGTAGGAGATTTAAAGTTTCAGGCGAAGTGTTACAGAAAATTTGAAGAACTCAAAGCTCAGGGCAAAACGATACTTTTTGTGTCGCATGACGTTGATGCTGTACGCAGATTCTGTACAAGAGCAATATGGATTTCAGACGGCAGAATTGCGGACAGCGGCGATGTGGCTGCTGTCACCTCGCATTATATGCAAAGCTGTGTATCACATGGAGCTAAAGTCTCTGTTGATATCAATAGAGAACGCAGTGTTATAAACCGTTACGGAAGCGATATTGGCTGTATTAAATCAGTCAATTTCTGTAAATACGAATATGAACTCGCTGAGGATATATGTGTTGAAATTATAGTTGATTTGCCGCTTAGTGCTGATTTGGATTTCTGCGGTGTGTGTCTTTCGGTTAAGGACAAATATGGACTTGACTTGTGTGTATTCAGAACCGAAACACAGCTTAAACATGGAACAAACCGTGTGAAGTTCAAATTTAAAAACTGTTTTAATTCGGGAGAATATTTTATAGCGGCAGGAGTTGAAAACAGAAAGACTTCACCTATTTCGTACTACGAATATATGGAGGGCACAGAGATAATAAAATCCTGCCCTAAAGAGAATGAGGAGAGATTTGGACTTGTAGCTGTGGCTTGCGAAATCAGTATCGGGCAGGAGTGATATTTTGAATAAGATAACAAAAAAACCGACTGTGTCAGTGTCAAATATGACCGACAGAAAGCAGTCGGGAATTATTATTTTTCTGCGTAAGTGTATTTGTGAATTGAAACAGTACCGTCCTAAGCTCAGTTGGTTTTGGAGAAAAAAGTCGAAAATTAACAATTCAAAATATCCGCTGGATATGTCGGTTATCGTGTGTACATATAACCGCCCTGAAAAGCTCAAAGCAGCTGTGGACAGTCTTGTTTGTCAGACGCTTGAACCGAGCAGATATGAGATTTTAATTGTAAACAACGGCGGAAAACTGCCGGATGATATTGAAGATATGTCAGAATATATCCGTATTGTGAATGAGCCGCGCAAGGGACTTTCGTATGCAAGAAACACGGGCGGAAGATGTGCAAACGGCAAATACTTAGTGTACGTTGACGACGACATATACGCTGACAAAAACTTGCTTGAACATATTATGCGTGGATTTTCAAAACATAAAAATATAGGCATAGTAGGAGGTCAAATCATACTTGCGCCTCCGGTGCCGAGACCTAAAATTATTCTTGAAGGACACGAAAGCGTATGGAGTGAGTACACTGTCGGATATAAGAACTTCCGCGAAATCAGCCGCCAATATGAGTTCCCTTACGGTGCGAACTTTTCAGTAAGTCACGCGGTATTTGATGTTGTCGGAGGGTTTGATGAAAGTTACGGACGTGTAGGCAGCGACTATGCAGGAGGAGAAGAAACGGCAATGTGCTTTAAGGTGTTAAGCGCAGGATATAAAATAGGGATTGAACCCGCCGCTGTTGTATATCACGATGTTGACAGGCGCAGATATACCGCAGAGCATGTTCGGCAGACTATAAGGGCAGGGATATTCACGACTTATCGGCTGTATAAGGATGGATACAGTCCGTCTGTATGGAACAGAAAGTATATAGGCGAGCGCATTAAAATAGCAGAAATGGAGCTTGACAGACTGTACAGAAACAAAGCGGAGCAAACAGAAATATTTTACAAGGAATGTGAACGGGATGCGTTTAAAGAATTGGCTGAGCGGATTGATGCCGAATCGGAGCTGTCGAAGCAAAAGGCGAACTGATGAAATAGATTTTTTGGAATACAAAGATATTATCAGCAAAATTGTTGATATTAAAAATCTTGACCATGTCGGGATACCCGGCTTGGTCTCTGTTGTTTTGCCCGTATTTAACGGAGAAGATTATCTTGATACTGCTGTGCGTTCTGTTCTCGGACAAACCTATACGAAATTTGAACTGATAATTGTCGATGACGGTTCGCAGGATAACAGCAGAAAAATCGCAGAAGATTTGGCAAACATTGACTCGCGTATAAGATTAATTTGCCATGACAAAAACAAGCAGCTTCCTGCCGCGCTTAACAGCGGATTTGACTTAGCAAACGGTGAGTATTATACATGGATAAGCCATGACAATATTATGCTGCCGGAGTTTATTGGAAGTATGAAGAACGAACTTGACGCGTCTCCTAACACCGCTATGGTTTACGGAAATATGCGTTTGATAGATGATAAAGGTGCGGTTTTAAGGGGCAGAGGCTGGTATGAACATCCTTTAATGAGCGGAAACGTAATTCTTCCGGACAGCACAGATGATTTAAATGATACGGCGAATAATACAATAGGCGCATCGTTTATGTACCGCGCATCGGCTGCTGAATTTATCGGCGGCTATTCGGTCAGACGTTTCGGAATAGAAGATTATGATTATTGGATGCGAATAAATGAGTTGTTTTGTGTACGCCATACAAGAGTCTCTGAACCGCTTTATATGTACCGCTTTCATGATAAGTCTCTGACTTCAAAAGATGCCGAGATGAAGATTACCGAAAACAGACCGCAGCTCATGGAGTTTGATAAGTTGCGGAGAAAGTGTATATTGTCAGCTGTTTTGAATGATAAAGCAGATATGGTTAAGCTGAAAGGCTTGCTTGAAAGAATTGAAAAATTGAATTTATGCGAGCTTAGAAGTCTGTCAAATTAATACTAAAAATAGTTAATTTTAAATTAATTTTTAAAATTAAGAGGATGTTGCATCTGGTTTTTGTTGTTTTTGATTATATTATAAAAGTGCGATAATGTGTTTAATTTTATCTTAAAATAAATAAATTTTAAAAATCTGTTGGGTAAACTGATAAATATTAACTTCATATATACTGAATTTTAGTATAAAATAGTAAAATGTAAAAAGTTATTTAAAATCGCAAAAAACGATAAAAATTATACTTCAATCGGCTTATAATTAAACAATACATACAAAAAGTTGATATATAATTTGTGCAACTTTCTTTGTAATTAAAATAGACAAAAAATAGGAATTATGGTAAAATAAAGTTGGTAAAATTATATAATCAATATGAAAGAATAATGTTGATTGCTGACGTATGAATATGAATACAGAAGCGGTACAGACCATACAAAGTATACTGTGCCAAACGTAGTTCGCGTTCGCGGACTGCCATAATTTAATTATAGGAGAAATCAGGGCATGAGAGACTTTAACGATTATAAAGACGCAGGTAACTTAAAACGGGAAGCGGGAACATATATTGATGACGCGCCTATGTATCTGTTCAATCAGGGCGTTAATTATGAAGCATACCGTATGCTTGGGGCGCACAAGGGCAAATCTTTTGCCGGCAACGACGGATATCTGTTTGCAGTCTGGGCTCCGCATGCTAAGAGTGTATCGGTTGTGTGCGACGGCAACGGATGGGATCGTAACAAGGGCAGAATGTATAAGCATATGAATTCCGGCATCTGGGAAGTGTTTATGGAAGGAATAGAAGTCGGACAGTGTTATAAATACAGCATAGAGACATTTAGAGGGGATATAATACTTAAAGCGGATCCTTATGCGTTTTACAGTGAGGTTAGACCGAACAATGCGTCTGTTACGGCTGATTTGACATATGAGTGGAGTGACGAAAAGTGGCTTGAAAAGCGCAGCAATACTCCGCCGTATAATGCGCCGGTTAATATTTATGAAATGCACTTTGCTTCATGGAAAACCCATGAGGACGGAACATATCTGACATACCGTGAAATGGCTGACGAGCTTATTCCGTATGTTAAAAGGATGGGCTATACACATATTGAGGTTATGCCGTTGTCCGAATATCCGTTTGACGGCTCGTGGGGCTATCAGGTTACAGGATATTATAGCGCAAACAGCAGATTTGGAAGTCCGGCAGATTTGAAATATTTTATTGATATGTGTCATAAAAACGATATAGGAATCATAATGGACTGGGTTCCGGCGCACTTTCCGAGAGACTCATATGCTTTGGCAAAGTTTGACGGAGAGTGTTTGTATGAGCACCCTGACAGCCGCCGCGGCGAGCATAAAGAGTGGGGAACGCTTGTGTTTGACTGGACAAAGACCGAAGTTTGGTCGTTCTTGATTTCAAATGCACTGTTTTGGCTTATGGAATATCATTTTGACGGTTTGCGTGTGGATGCGGTATCAAGTATGCTATATCTTGACTATAACCGCAACGAAGGCGAATGGCTGCCGAACAAGTACGGCGGCAAGGAAAATCTTGAAGCAATTGAGTTCTTGCAAAAGCTGAATATGGCAGTGTTTGAGCGTTTACCAAACGTTATGATGATTGCCGAAGAATCTACAGCATGGGGCGGTGTTACTGCACCGGCTCACGAGGGCGGTCTCGGCTTTAACTTCAAGTGGAATATGGGATGGATGCACGATATTCTTGATTACATGCAGTGCGACCCGTATTTCAGAAAGGGAAACCATAACAAACTTACATTCCCTATGATGTATGCGTTTGCTGAAAATTATATTCTGGCTTTGTCACATGACGAGGTGGTTCACGGAAAGCGCAGCTTGATTGACAAGATGTGGGGAACGTATGAAGAAAAGTTCAGCGAACTCAGACTTTTGTACGCTTTCATGTATTCGCATCCCGGCAAAAAACTGTTGTTTATGGGCGGCGAGTTCGGTCAGTTTGTTGAATGGCGCTTTGCTGAACAGCTTGACTGGATGCTTGACGAATATGAGCTTCACAGAGGTATGTCAAAGTTTAGTTCAGACCTTGGACATTTTTATCAGGAGAACAAGGCGTTCCATGAGATAGAGCGCGAGCTGGGCTCCGAGTGGAAGGGTTTTAAGTGGCTTAAGGCAAGCGATGCTGAAAACAGCGTGCTTTCATATCTCAGGATATCAGAAAGCGGCGAAGATGAGATTATGGTTGTGATTAACTTCACACCTATGAATCATAAGCTCTATACAATTGGTGTTCCTGAACCGGCAGACTATACGGTTGTTATGAACAGTAACGACAAGAAGTACGGCGGTGACGGAGTAGGCAGAAAGGTTTATCATACCAAAAAGATTCCGTGCGATGATTTTGAATACTCTGTCGATATTACGTTGCCGCCTTTAACAGCGCTTTATTTAAAAAAGACGCCGCTTACAGAAAATCCGAAAAAGCCGAAAGCCGTTATGGGAAAAACCGCTAAGGATAAGCCGGCAGCGGCAAAGCCCGCGGCTAAGAAAACGGTTGCTAAAAAACCGGTTGCTAAAAAGACAGCATCTAAAAAGGCCGTGCCGAAGAAAGCCGCGGAAAAATCTGATGATAAATAATATAAACAGTAATGTATCTTGAAAAATATTAAATTAAAATAATTAAAGGATTGTTAATTGGTTGTAAAATATAATATCGTTTTAAGATTTTAGTTTAGAAACGGTAATGGGAAATTAGGAGGAGATTATCAATGAGGTCAAAAGAATGTGTGGCTATGATTCTTGCCGGCGGTCAGGGAAGCCGTCTCGGAATTTTAACACAAAATGTTGCCAAACCGGCAGTTCCGTTTGGTGGTAAGTATAGAATTATTGATTTTCCGTTGAGTAACTGTGCTCATTCGGGTATTGATACCGTAGGTGTGCTGACACAGTATCAGCCGCTGGAACTGAACACTTATATCGCTAACGGTCAGCCTTGGGATTTGGACCGTACAAACGGCGGTGTGTTTGTTCTTCCGCCGTATACTTCAGCAGAGAAGGGCGAGTGGTACAAGGGTACTGCAAATGCAATTTATCAGAATCTTGGATTCATGCAGCAGTTTAACCCTAAGTATGTTGTTATTTTGTCAGGTGACCATATTTACAAGATGGATTATAACAAAATGCTCCAGGCGCATAAGAACGCAAACGCTGACGCTACTATTGCGGTTATTGAGGTGCCGTGGGAGGAAGCGTCGAGATTTGGTATTATGAACACAAACGATGACATGCAGATTGTAGAGTTTGAGGAGAAGCCGGCAGAGCCGAAGAGCAATCTTGCTTCAATGGGCGTGTACTGCTTCTCGTGGGAAGTTCTCAAAAAGTATCTTACAGAGGACGAGAAGAATGACGAATCCGAAAATGATTTCGGAAAGAACATTATTCCTGCAATGCTCGGTGATGGTCTCAAGCTCATGGCTTACAGATTTGACGGCTACTGGAAGGATGTTGGTACAATCCAAAGTTTGTGGGAAGCTAATATGGAGCTTCTTGATGATAATCCGGGCTGTGACCTTGACGATGAGAACTGGAAGATATTTAGCAGAAACCCGATTAAGCCGCCGCAGTATATTGGCGAGACAGGGGTAATCAAAAACAGTTATTCAACAGAGGGCTGTGAAATCTACGGCAAGGTTGAACATTCGATTTTGTTTGAGGGTGTAACTATAGGCGAGAACGCCGTTGTTAAAGATTCTATTATCCTTCCGGGTGCAGTAATCGAGAATGGCGCTAACATAAGTAAGTCTATAATCGGTTCTGACGCTGTTATCGGAAAGGAAGCAAAAATAGGCAGCTTAGAGGACGATGCAAACAAAGAGTATCATAATACAAAGATTTGCAGTGATGATATTACATTAATCGGTTCGGGAGTTAAAATCGGAGATGGAAACAAGATTGGTGTTTGCTGTATGGTTACGGCTGATGTGTAATTAAACGCTTTTAATAGTTAATAATTTTAGTTGATATTGACGTTGAAGAAATAAATTAGTTGAGGTGATTTAAAATGAAGAATGATATGCTTGGAGTTATATTTTCCGAAAATCCCGAAGCAAGCATGGGCGAACTCACAAGTTTACGCTCCTTGGCTGCCGTGCCGGTAGGCGGAAGATATAGAGTTATAGATTTTATGTTGTCTAATATGGTTAATTCAGGTATTATAAAGGTTGGTATTACCACACCAGTTAATTATCAGTCGCTTACAGACCATTTGGGCACAGGCAAGGCATGGGATATGGACAGAAAGGATGACGGCCTTTATATACTGCCACCGAAAGAAACCGGCGAATCAACAGTTGATGTGCTTGGCGGTATTGACAGGCTTAACGGTATTATGCCCTTCCTTTCAAAGAGTTCACAGGAATATATACTCGTTTCAGACTGTAATACAATATGTAATATAGATTTTGATGAAATATTAGACGCTCATATCAAGAGCGAGGCAGATTTTACTTTGGTCTACACAAAGACAGGTGAAATTGGCGAGAAGGATGTAAAGAGACATATTCTTCTTGATGTTGATGACAACAACACGGTAAAGGATATGCATATTTATCCTAGCAAACAGGTTACAAACAACTCATATATGCACATGTTTATTACAAAGCGAGAGATACTTATGGATTTGGTTGAGTATGCCTCAACGCACGGCAAGCATCAGATATCAAAGGATATCCTGCTTCCTGCTGTTTCTACCATGAGTGTTAATGCCTATGAGTTTAACGGATACCTCAAAAAGATTGACAGCATCCAGTCATATTACGGATTTAATCTTGATCTGCTCAAAAAAGATGTAAGAGATGAGCTGTTCGGTCTCAGCACCGACAATCCGATATTCACAAAGATTAAAGATTCGGTTCCGACAAAGTATGCAAAGACCTCAGAGATTGAAAGTTCTTTCATAGCGGATGGCTGTAAGATAGAAGGCACGGTTAAGAACAGTATCCTGTTCCGCGGTGTGCATGTTGCAAAGGGGGCAGTTGTTGAAAATTGTATACTTATGCAGGATTCTGAGATTATGGAAAACTGCTTGGTTGAGAACGTAATTTTTGATAAGGGTGTAATTTTAAGAAGCGGTAAGAAGCTCGTAGGTCAGGACACCTATCCGATGGTAATCGGCAAAGAGATTGTTGTATAAGAACATTTATACATATATGGCGGCTGCGTTTTGCGGTCGCCATATGAGAATAAAATATTAAAAAATTAAAAGAATAATATGAAAGGATGTGTTTTTGATGAGCAAAATATATATGATTTCTTCAGAGGTTGCTCCGTTTGCTAAAACAGGCGGTCTTGGTGACGTTGTTGGTTCCTTACCCGCTGCGCTGGCAGAGGCAGGCGATGATGTCAGAGTAGTAATGCCGAAGTACGGTTGTATTCCTCATGAATACTTAGAAGAGATGGAGTTTAAGTTCTTTATATATATTCCTCTCGGCTGGAGAAGAAAGTATTGCGGCGTGTTTGAGTTGGTCAAAGATAACGTAACGTATTACTTTATAGATAACGAATATTATTTTGGTGACCCATATCTTTATAAGTGGAACGACCTTGAGAGATTTGCATTTTTTGATAAAGCAGCGCTTGAAATCTTAAAGCATATCGACTGGAAGCCTGACGTAGTACATTGTCATGACTGGCAAACCGGTATGGTGCCGGTTATACTCAACGCATACTATGTGCGTGACGAGTTCTATCAGGGAATAAAGACGGTGTTTACTATACACAATCTGCGTTATCAGGGCATTTACTCGGTTGATATTGTTGCTGACTTCTTCTCTCTCGGCAAAGAATATTTTACAGCGGATAAGCTTGAGTTTCACGGCTGTGCCAACCTTCTTAAAGGCGGTATAGTATATTCTGATTATGTATCAACAGTCAGCCCGACTTATGCCGAGGAGATAAAAACTCCTATGGGCGGCGAAAAACTCGATGGACTGCTCAGCGCAAGGTCACAGTCATTGTTTGGTATTCTTAACGGTATTGATTATAATATCTATAATCCGAAGAAGGATAAGTATCTCTTTGAGAATTACGATGTAAAGACTGTAATCGATAAGAAGAAGATAAATAAGATGAAGCTTCAGGAGCAACTTGGTCTTGTGGTCGACGGCGAGAAGGTAATTATTGGTATTATCTCACGTCTTGTAGACCAAAAGGGATTTGATATAATAGCCGAAGCAATGGGCGAATTGATGAATATGGATATTCAGCTTGTTGTTGTCGGCACCGGTGATGCTAAGTATGAAAATTTGTTTAGGCACAATGCGTGGTGCAATTCGCAGAAGATGTCCGCAAACATAATGTTCAGCAACGATTTGGCGCACAAAGTATATGCAGCATGTGACTTGTTCCTTATGCCGTCAATGTTTGAGCCTTGCGGTCTAAGCCAAATAATTTCAATGGCATACGGTACGATTCCGATAGTCCGTGAGACCGGCGGTCTGAAAGACTCAATTCGTCCGTATAATGAGTTTACGGGCGAGGGCAACGGATTCAGCTTCTATCCGTACAGCGCACATGATATGATGCATACGGTTAGATATGCAATCCAAATATTCAGTGATAAAAAGGCGTGGAACGCACTTGTTAAAAATGCAATGAAAGAGGACTTCTCGTGGAAGGAATCTGCAAAGAAGTATCAGGAAATGTATAAACAACTTTTAGGATAATAAAGAAACTCCGCTTTTGCGGAGTTTCTTTATTATGCCTCGGTTTCTGTATTTTTGCTAAACAGTGCGTCAAATTCATCGCCTTCAATTTTTTCTTTCTCAAGCAAAAGTTCAGCGACTTTGTTAAGGTTATCCATATTGTCATTTAGAATATGCTTGCACTTATCATAGCACTCGCTTATTATCCTGTGAATCTCTTGGTCAATAATAGCTGCTGTTTCCTGACTGTAATCGGCTGCGTGACCGTGTTCCAGACCGAGAAATACCTCATCATTTTGTTCACCGAAAGTTCTTGCACCGAGCTTATCGCTCATACCGTACTTGGTAACCATGTTCTTGGCGATTTTTGTCGCGCGTTCCAAATCGTTTGATGCGCCTGTACTTATATCGTCGAGCGTCAAACTTTCCGCCACACGACCGCCGAGCAGAACGATTATTTCTTCAATCATCTCAGTACGGCTGTTATAGCTTGCATCCTCTTTAGGCAGTGACAATGTATATCCGCCGGCTCTGCCGCGCGGTATGATAGACACCTGATGAACTCTGTCCTGTGTCGGGAGCATTTTTGAGACAACTGCGTGACCTGCCTCATGATACGCAGTGAGCTTTTTCTCTTTTTCTGTTACCTTCTTGCTCTTCTTCTCTGGTCCTGCGACAACCTTCATAATTGATTCTTCAAGATTACGCATTGAGATGGTCTTTTGGTTATCACGTGCTGCCGCAAGTGCAGCTTCATTAACCAAATTTTCAAGATCCGCACCGGTGAAGCCAATGGTGGTCTTTGCAAGAACATCAAGCTTAACATCCGATGAAAGCGGCTTGTTTTTGGTATGAACCTTAAGTATTGCCTCACGTCCGACAACATCGGGTGCATCAACCAATACCTGTCTGTCAAATCTGCCGGGTCTCAAAAGAGCCGGGTCAAGTATATCGGGGCGGTTTGTCGCCGCAATGATAATAACACCGTCATTCTCGCCGAATCCGTCCATCTCAACCAACAGCTGGTTAAGAGTTTGTTCTCTCTCGTCATGACCGCCGCCGAGACCTGCGCCTCTGTGACGTCCGACAGCATCAATTTCATCAATAAATATTATACACGGCGCGTTCTTCTTTGCATTATCGAAAAGGTCACGCACACGAGAAGCTCCGACGCCGACAAACATTTCTACAAAATCAGAACCCGAAATCGAGAAGAACGGAACGCCTGCTTCACCGGCAACCGCTTTTGCAAGCAGAGTCTTACCTGTTCCCGGAGGTCCTACAAGAAGTACGCCTTTTGGTATTCTTGCACCTAAACGCCTGAATCTTTCGGGAGTTTTCAAAAACTCAACAATTTCTTCAAGCTCGGCCTTTTCTTCTTCCTCACCGGCAACGTCCTCAAACGTCTTTTTGTTTTTACCCTCCATAGTGAGCTTTGCCTTGCTCTTGCCGAAGTTCATCATACCTCTGCCGCCGCCGCTTGACTGCTGCATAAACACGAACCAGAACACCGCAAACAGAATAACAAGACCCAAAGTCGGAAGAAGCGTCAGCCACCATGGCGGACTGTACGGAAGCGGCGTCTCAACTTTAAGAGAGCCGTCTTTAATTTGCTTTTCCATTTCCTCGCCCACATCGGCACGCAGAGTTTGGTAACCCGGAACCTCAATAGTAGCTATAGCGTCACTGTTTTTGTATTTTACTGTGGCGATATCATCGACTATACTGATTTCGCTGACTTCATGGTTCTGGATTTTTATAACCAAATCAGAGTACACACCTTGTTCCTGCCGCGGAGTAACTCTTGTCATAAAAAACACCATAAGAATTATGAAAAACAGTACCAGATAGAAGCCGAAGCCTTTTAAATATTTTTTCACCATTTCGCCTCCTATAACTAATCTTAGCTATATTTCTTAAAAATATACAACTTTTGGCAATAATATACAGTAACAAATTATAACACAGTAAAATTAAAATTACAACTAAAATATAAAGATATTAACAAAAATTTAAAATAAAGATCATGTTGTGCATTCACAGTAGCACAAGGATAGTCCGACACAATATAATATGACTGTCACATAATTGAATAATGGATAAAAATCGTTCGAAGAGGAATTGTATTTATGATAAAAATACATCCTTCATTTTGATGTACCTCTTTGGACGTATATTCAATTGTATGACTACTTTATTGAAGTGATGTATTTTTTGTACGTTAATTCGATAGTCCGCTTTTTTAATATGCAAAATCTCAATATATTATACCAAATTTAAAAAGAGCGGAGTACACAATGAAATTTAAATTACAACAAGTACGAATCCCTCTATCGCTCATATTTACATGCTTGCTGTCAAGCTGTAATGAGAAGCAAACGATATTCAGGCAACACCCAAAATATCGCAAGAAACAACAGTGCAAACAGAAAAGTCGCCGGCTACAAAAATATATAGGAAATAAATATTACTCAAACAAATCATTTATATCAACATTCAATAATTTTGCTATTACATATATTTCCTTATCTGTTGCAATGCGAAATTGTCCCTCAAGCTTTGAATAACTTGTTGGATTCATATCAATATCATTTGTTTGTATTTTTGCAATAAAATCTTTTTGTTTTATACCCTGTTCTTTTCGTAACTTAGCAATATTCTGACCAACTATATTGCGATTTCCTATTGCTAATTTTCGTGGCTTCATAATCTTATACCTCAATGGAATTATTTTATCTGAATTATATATCAATATATTCTTGACATAATTCCGAAAAAGAATTATAATTATATTTAATTCCAATAAACAATTAAAAAATTAATAAATAAAGGATCAAAATCATGACTAACGAACAGATATTTAAAGATTTTTTAGACTATTTGCTTGAAAATGCGGCGCAAAGCCGCCAAATAAAAGAACTTGAAGAACAAAGCAAAGAAGCTGATAAAATATTGGATGATAATTTTAATAAAGAACAAATAAAGATAATAAACAAATGTATATCAATGCTTGATGAAGTTCATGACCGTCAAACAGAAATTTTATACCGGCAGGGTATAGAGGATGGTATCTGGATTCTAAAAACTCTAAAGGCGATATAAAGTTACAAAGGTGATATTATGACAGTTACATTTTGCGGACATAGTCAACTTACAATTAATTATAAAATTAAAAACATGCTTGAAGAAATATTAATTAAATTAATAGATGAAGGGGCAAATGAATTTTTGTTTAGCGGTTACGGTATCTTTGACCGTATTGCGACAGATATTGTTTATGAGCTGAAAAGCACATATCCCAATATACGTTCAATTCTGGTGGCTGCATATATCTATAGCGGAAATTACAGCGACAGATATGATTATACTGTATTTCCTCCGCTTGAAAACTTACCGTCGGAATTTGCTGTAACAAAAAGAAATAAGTGGATGGTTGACAAGTCTGATGTGGTGGTTTCGCATGTTGATTTTCCTGCCTGTGACTCTGCACAAATGATTGAATATGCAGAACAAAAATGGAAAAAGATTATTAAAATATAGATAAAAAGAGAAATGTAAAATGCTGATAGAAATTGATCCGCAGGGAAGAGTAAAACTGCCGCTGACAGTGCTGAACAGAGCGAAAATAACAAGAAAAAACTAAATTAAGATTGATTTTGACGCGATAGATGACGGTGATGAACGTATTGTCATAAAACCGGCTGCTTTAAGATGCAAAATGTGCGGATATGAATTCGGCGTACATAAGGTTCTAAATCTGCATCTATACAATGTGTGTGACATAAAGTTAAAACAGTATTATGGTAAATAATATGATTTAAAGGGGATTTTATCCCCTTTGAACCCACAATTTGGGCTTTCAGCAAAGGCTTTGATAACATTACTGTCACGGCTTGGTATGGCGGAATATGGGCTCGGCTTTGGATTCAAAGGCAAAGTCTTTGCTGAAATTTGACTTTATAAACAGTATATGTTTTGCAGTATAGAAGTTTAATTCACCATTCTGAAATTATTTAATATACTATATAAGAACTACCTTGACAATATATACAAATCCTGATATAATATATCTGCAATTGAAAATAACCCGTGAGGGAGTAGACAGCGTGCAAGGCGCGTGATAAGTCAACAATCACTGTCCGTTTTTTCGGTCTGGCTTATCTTAAATGACGAGACTCATGTATCGCTTTGACAGCCATA